>DATNKA010000939.1:0-5101 GCA_035603655.1 Candidatus Acidiferrales bacterium
CGGGATGGACTGATGTATGACCACCCTCCTTCGCTCCGATTGCCCAGGGACTACCAACATCGTTCGGCTCGGCCACGACCGTGTTGTTTTTTCCTTTTCGAAAAGCACGGCCTACGGGATGGACCGGCGGTAGGTAGACTACGTCAAAACCCATGGCGGCGATATAAGGAAGCCAAGCCTCGCAATCCCGGAATGTCCCGTGCTGTCCAGCCTGGGGTGAGCATGATCGAGGAAAAACTTCATACCAGGCCGAAAAGCGCGCTTTTTCTCTGTCCACCACCACCGCCAAAGGTTTTTCCCACCGGGTAGCGGACTGGCGTTCGGGATAGCAGCGGACCGCTCTGAACAGTTCCTCTTCGAGTGCGAGGAACGTTGCGGTTTCTAAGTCCTTTTCTTCGCGGATTCTGCTCGCCCACTGTCGCAGTCGGCCGGCGTCCTCCCCTGCGGCGCGCGCCGCGGCCGCTTCAATCAACTCGGTTCCAATCAGCAAATCGACGTGAACGTCTTGTCCAGCGGAGATTCGTTTGGCAAGAGCGTCGCGCCAAGTTTGGAAACGATCGATCCATCCTTCAATGGTGTATTCGTAGCGTCCCTCTTTCGCGACTGAAAACGCACCTCGCCAGCGATCGTTGCCCAGTGGTGTCATGGGTGTCGATTGCCACGCTTTGTTGCCCCCCTGCGAATAAAGCACCTGACAGGTGACCTGGTCATGACCGTCGGCAAACACGTCGGCCTCCACAACTACTGCTTCGCCAACTACGCGTTTGATGGGGAATCGGCCGCAATCAATTTCTGGCAAAACCCTTTCAATCACTACACGACGTTGTCCATCGGCGGGCTGCAGTATTTCCTTCATTCTTAGTAGCCTTTCTCTCCCGTGGCGGAACTGTGTATCTTGTACAAACAAACCTGACCTGAGTTTGATGCAGCGCTCTATGCCCGGGCCAGGTTTTTTCGCGAACTTTTGCGACCGGCACACAAACTTCACATTGTCGCAGAATTGAGGCGAGAGTGTGGGACGACATTGCGGCGAAACCGCAGCCTTCGATGGGGGTTTTTCCGTGGAGAACAACGATGAAAGAAGCTCTGACAATATCATTCCTTCTCGGTTTTTGGCGCGTGCCGTCGAGTTGCACCGGAGCGGCCGCAAGTCTCTCCGTCGCCACACATGGGCTATCTGGTTAGCGAATAAACTGTAGTCTGAGCCCCCGGCGCATCATTCATTCCCTTTCGAAGTATTGTGCAGAACAGCTCACTTTCGGCAATAAGCCGGGCTAGGACAATCGGGCGTCGCGATTGCGAACTGGACTCCATTTCTCCTAGCCTATAATCTTGAACGATTCTGAGCCGAAAAAGGAGATTTCTTTTGACCGTCGACACAAAGGAAAATCCCATCACCGATCCCAGCCATCAACTCCCCGCTCATGGTTCGGAATCTCACAGACACAGGCTATGGTGGATAATCCTGGGGATTGTATTGTTGCTGGCAATCGCGGCCTATCTGTTTTGGGGCCACCACGAGAACGCCAAGAAGAAGGCTGTTCCGGGAGCGCCGAAGACCACAATCACGACTGCGACCGCCAACAAGGGTGACATCGGCGTTTACCTGAATGCAATCGGCACGGTCACTCCCGTTTATACGGATTCGATTACCAGCCAAGTGACTGGAGTGGTGGTCGCGGTTCACTTCAAAGAGGGACAGGTTGTAAAGAAAGGTAATCCGCTCGTTGACATCGATTCGCGTCCCTTTCGCGCGACTCTCTTGCAGGCGCAAGGCGCGCTCGAGCGCGATGAGAACGTACTCGCCCAGGCGCAGATGGATGTGGAACGCTACCGTGCCGCTTGGGCGCGCAACGCGATCCAAAAGCAACTGCTGGACGACCAGGAAAAAATTGTGTTGCAGGATCAGGGGACAGTAAAAAACGACCAGGGTACGGTTCAATTCGATCAGGTCCAGGTCGACTTCTGTCATATCACTGCGCCCATCTCTGGGCGCGTTGGTTTGCGGCTGGTGGATCCAGGCAATCTGGTTCAGTCCGCTGGAACCGTTACTCTCGCTGTCATCACGCAACTGGACCCGATCACCGTAGTTTTCACAATACCGGAAGACAGTCTCGGCCCGGTTGTAGCCCGGTTGCAGAAAAAGGCTACCCTTGCCGTGGATGCCTATGACCGCGCCGCGCAAACCAAAATTGCAAGCGGCAAGCTTCTGACCCTCGATAATCAGATTGACACCACAACGGGCACGGTAAAAGCGCGAGCGCTCTTCGCCAATAAGAATGGCGGGCTCTTCCCAAACCAGTTTGTGAACACGCAACTGCTGGTCAATACGTTGCAGGGCGTCACGCTGGTTCCCGCATCCACCATCCAACAAAACGGCCAGGCATCGTTCGTGTATGTAATTCAGAATAACGTCGCGCACCTGCGCACCGTGAAGCCAGGAGTTTCGGAAGGCGGCCTGACCCAGGTGGATGGCATCAATCCGGGGGATGTCGTGGCCAACAGCAGCTTCGACAAGTTGCAGGACAACGCGGTGATCGTGGTTTCCAACAACTCTCCGAACAAGCCGGCAGCGGCCAGCACCTCCGGGAGCAGCGTCCCGTGAGTCCCTCCCGCCCGTTTATCTTGCGGCCGGTTGCGACCTCTTTGCTGATGGCCGCGATCCTTCTGGTGGGTATCGTGGGCTATACGCAACTTCCGGTCTCGGCTTTGCCGGAAGTGGATTATCCGACCATTCAGGTCCTCACGTTCTATCCAGGTGCCAGCCCAACCGTAATGGCGACCACGGTAACGGCGCCCTTGGAACGTCAATTCGGCGAACTGCAGGGCTTGAGCCAGATGACGTCTACGAGTTCCGGCGGCACTTCCGTGATTGTGCTGCAATTCAATCTCAGTCTGAATATTGATATAGCTGAGGAAGAGGTGCAGTCAGCCATCAATGCCTCGCAGAGTCTGTTGCCATCCGTACTGCCCGCGCCGCCGATCTACAGCAAAACCAATCCAGCCGACGCGCCAGTTCTAACCTTGGCCATCACTTCAAGCTCCATGCCGCTGTCCCAGGTCGAAGATCTTGTGGATACGCGCCTTGCGCCTAAAGTCTCGCAGCTCAGCGGGGTAGGGCTGGTAACCATCAGCGGCGGACAAAAACCCGCGGTCCGCATTCAAGCTAATCCTACGGCTCTGTCTTCCTATGGCCTGAACATGGAAGACCTGCGAACTGCTCTCACGCAGGCCAGCGTGAACGCTGCCAAGGGGAACTTCGATGGTCCGCGTCAGGATTACCAGATCGACGCTAACGATCAACTGGTCACATCAGACGACTATCGAAAGGTCGTGGTTGCATACCGCAATGGCGCGCCGGTGATGCTGACCGATGTAGCCCAGGTCATCAATGGCGTAGAGAACAATTATCAGGCAGCGTGGATGAATCAGACACCCGCGGTCATCCTGAACGTGCAGCGCCAGCCCGGGGCCAACACCATCAGCGTGGTCAAAAGCATCAAGCAACTGCTGCCGCAACTTGAGGCCAACCTACCCACCGGCATTCAAGTGACCACGCTCACCGATCTTACGACGTCCATCGAAGCATCGGTTTCGGACGTGAAGTTCGAACTGCTATTGACGGTCGGCCTCGTTGTGTTGGTCATCTTCCTTTTCTTGCGCAGTCTTTATGCCACCATCATCCCCAGCGTGGCTGTCCCGCTTTCGCTGATTGGCACTTTCGCGGCGATGTACATTCTGGGATACAGCCTGGATAACTTATCGCTGATGGCGCTGACCATCTCCACCGGCTTCGTGGTGGATGACGCCATAGTGATGATCGAAAACATTTCCCGCTACATCGAAATGGGCGATCCTCCCATGGAAGCGGCGCTCAAGGGCGCCGAGCAGATCGGCTTTACCATTCTCTCGCTGACCGTATCACTCATCGCCGTGCTGATTCCGCTGTTATTTATGGGCGACGTGGTGGGACGCTTGTTTCGCGAGTTCGCCGTAACCCTGGCGGTGACGATCGTGGTTTCGGCTGTGGTTTCGCTCACGCTCACGCCCATGATGAGCGCGCGGATCCTGCGGCACCAGCCAAAGGAGCAGCAGGGGCGCGTGTATAGGGCCACAGAGCGTGTTTTCGAGGGAATGATCGCGTTCTATGGCCGGACATTGAAGTTCGTCCTGCGCTTCCAGACGATTACCTTGCTGGTCGCGCTGACGACGCTGATGCTTACGATTTTCCTCTACATCATTATTCCAAAGGGATTTTTCCCGGTGCAGGATACCGGGGTGATCCAGGGAATAACGCAGGCGCCCCCTGCGATTGGCTCCAAGGCCATGGCAGCAAAGCAGCAGGAGCTGGCAAAAGTAATTCTGAATGACCCCGCGGTCGAAAGCCTTTCATCATTTATTGGTGCAGACGGCACAAACACCACGACGAACAGCGGCCGGATGTCGATCAATCTCAAGCCGCTAAACCAGCGCAGCATGAATGCTTCCGACGTAATCCGTCGGCTCAAGTCAAGACTGGACCAGGTTCAGGGCATAGAACTGTTCATGCAACCGGTACAGAATATTTCTGTGGACGATCGGGTGAGCCGCACTCAATATCAGTACACGCTCGAAGACCCTGATGCCAATGAACTGAACGACTGGACCAACCGTTTTGTCAGCCGGCTCAAGCAGTTGCCGGAACTGGAGGACGTGGCCACCGATCAACAACCGGGCGGGCTCGCGGTGTCACTGGTGATTGACCGGGTGACCGCGTCGCGATTCGGCATTGCGCCGACCACCATCGATAACACACTGTATGACGCCTTTGGTCAAAGGCAGATCAGCACGATGTATACGCAGGTCAATCAGTATCACGTCGTTCTCGAAAGCGAGCCGCGTTTTCAATTGGACCCAAACAAGCTGGACCGGCTCTACATTCAATCCAATGCGTCTTCCGGCGCAACTGGAGCGGCGGCCTCTACTTCATTCGCGTCTTCCGGATCTTCTTCCGCTGGATCGAATGCGCTGACAGGTTCAGCTGTGTACACTCCTTCGGCCAATACGCTTGCTCCTCCTGCCAACGCGCTTTCTCCCAGCCCTTCCTCGACCTCGAATAATG
>DATNKA010000940.1:0-10926 GCA_035603655.1 Candidatus Acidiferrales bacterium
GGCTTCTACGTGCAACCGACCATCTATACTGGATTGCCTGAGACGGCGCGGTGCGTGAAGGAGGAAATCTTCGGGCCGGTGTGCCACGTCACACCCTTTGACTCAGAACAAGAAGCCGTCGCCCTGGCGAACGATACGAAATACGGGCTGGCGGCCTCGATATGGACCAGCAACATGAAGTGCGGTCATCGCGTCGCCCAGCAAATGAATGTGGGCATCACATGGGTAAACTGCTGGTTCTTGCGCGACCTGCGAACTCCGTTCGGTGGCGCCGGACTTTCTGGTATTGGCCGCGAAGGCGGAGTGCATTCGCTAAATTTCTATTCCGAATCGAACAATATTTGCATCAAGCTGTAAGCCTACGACGGAACGCACATGAGCACGAACGAAAGTAAAGTGGTCGAAGGAAAAGCCACACCGCGCGGCAACTACCCCCACGTAAAGCGGGGCGGTGACTTCCTGTTTGTGTCCGGAACCAGTGCGCGACGCGCCGACAATACCATCGCCGGAGCGGAAGTCGATCCCCTCGGCACAGCGCGCCTCGACATCGGGGAGCAAACCCGTGCGGTAATCCAGAATATCCGTGACATTCTTCAGAGTGCGGGCGCGCAACTGCAGGATGTCGTCGAACTCTCCACCTTCCTGGTGAACATGAATGATTTCGCCGGCTACAACGACGTGTACGGTGAATTCTTTGCATACGATGGCCCGGCAAGAACAACCGTGGCCGTGCATCAGTTGCCGCATCCGCACTTGCTGATCGAGATGAAGGCCATAGCTTATAAACCTCAGCGATAGGAGACCCGATGGCGTCCATCAAGAGTCTGAAGGCTTTCAACTTTCACGCCTGGATCGAGGAAAATAAAGAGAAGCTCAAGCCTCCGGTGGGAAACGTTCAGGTCTGGGAAGATGGTGAAATGATGGTCACCGTGGTGGGCGGACCGAACCAGCGGCGAGATTACCACGACGACCCCACGGAGGAATTCTTCTATCAGCTGAAAGGCAACATCGTTCTGCGAATTATGGAGACCCCCGGCAAGCCGCCGCTGGAGATAGCAATCAAAGAAGGCGAGATATTCCTTTTACCCAAGCACCTGCGCCACTCGCCACAGCGACCCGCTGAAACGGTTGGAGTTGTCATCGAAGTGCCGCGCCCTGAGGGCTCGCTGGACGCCTTCGAATGGTACTGCCCGAACTGCCATCAACTGGTTTATCGCGCGGAAATCAAGCTGAAGAGTATCGTCAAGGATCTGCCGCCCGTGTTTGAACAGTTCTATGGCGACGAGAGTCGCCGCAGATGTAAGCATTGCGGCGCCATTCATCCCGGCAAATAAAACATGCAGGTTATCGACATCCATAATCATTTTTTCCCGAGTTCATGGCCGGACTTGGCGGCGCGCTATGGCACGCCGAACTGGCCTTGGATCAAACATACCGAACCCGGGAAAGCCGAAATAATGGTAGGCGATCGATTCTTCCGCCATATCTATTCAGCGTGTTGGGATCCGGAAGTTCGGCTCCAGGAAATGGATCGTGACGGCGTTGACCTGCAGGTCATTTCTGTCACTCCAGTGCTTTTCGCGTATGAGCGTCCGGTGGAACACGCACTCGATTGCGCACAGTTGCTGAACGATGCGGCGCTGGAGCTTTGCAGCCGGGGAAAAGGAAGATTGAAATCATTTTGCCAGGTGCCGCTGCAAGATGTTGATGCTGCTTGCGAAGAGCTCAGCCGGTCGATGCAGGCCGGACATCTGGGGGTGCAGATTGGCAATCATGTTGGAAGCAAGAATCTGGATGATGCCGGCATCGTGACTTTCCTGCACCACTGCGCGGATGAGGGTGCAGCCGTTTTGGTTCATCCCTGGGAAATGTTTGGGCTTGAGCGCATGCCGAAATACATGATGCCGTGGACGGTGGGCATGCCAGCGGAGACGCAATTGTCAGTGGTGGCCCTGATTTTGAGTGGAGCCTTTGACCGGCTGCCGAATTCTCTCCGCATCTGTTTCGCACACGGCGGCGGGAGTTTCGCTTTCCTGCTCGGACGTCTGGAAAATGCCTGGCATCATCATCCCGTCGCTCGCGGTGACTGCCAACATCCGCCCAGTTATTATCTCAACCGCTTCTCCACCGACTCGGCAGTATTCGACCAGCGCACCCTGCAATTCCTCGTCGGAACCATGGGAGCGGACCAGGTGATGCTCGGCTCCGACTATCCTTTCCCCCTGGGCGAAGAACGGGTGGGATCGCTCATCAGACAGAGCAATTTACCGCAGCATACCAAGGCTAAGCTTCTGAGCGGGAATGCCGCCCGATTCCTGGCACTTGAAGGCCAGTCGCAAGAGGCCGGGGAGCGCGTGTCAGGCGTGGCCCTCGCCCCTCGGTCCGAACCCTGGCAGCTCACCTATAGCTCATATTTAAAAGTTCCGGAACTGCTCGAGTTGCAACAGCCACAGTCTTCGCCCCCGCACCACGACGAATTGTTGTTCATCCTCGTACATCAAACCTATGAGCTATGGTTCAAAGAACTGCTGCACGATCTGGATGCGGTGGTCGCCAACTTGCAGAGGGCTGGCGCGGCCCCGCAAACCCACGACGAAGTTTACGAAGCAGCGCGGCTGCTACGCCGATGCACCGAGATCACCCGGGTACTGGTGGAGCAGTTCACTATTTTAGAAACGATGTTACCCACGCATTTCCTCGCCTTTCGCGGCCTGCTGGAGCCCGCGAGTGGTTTTCAGTCGGAGCAATTTCGAGAAATTGAGTTTCTCTGTGGCTTGAAGGACGAGAAAATGCTTCGCTATCACAGGCCCACGCCGGAAGCTTACGCGAGTCTCAAGCGCCGATTAGAGGAACCTTCGCTACGCGACGTTTTCTTTGGGGCGTTGCAGGCGATGGGCAAACTCCCGCCTGCAAGCGAAGGGGAGTCGGAAAGGGAGCGATTCGAGGCGCGAGCCCGCGCCGTTCACGCGCTCTATAAGGAAGAGCGTGACCATCGCGACTGGATCGACGTCTGCGAGCGGCTTACGGAGTTTGATGAACTCGTGGTAAGTTGGCGGTTGCGACACATTCAACTGGTCGAGCGCATTATTGGGACTCGAATGGGCACCGGGGGAAGCGCAGGATCGTCTTACTTGAAGCTCACTCTCGACAAGAAGTTTTTCCCGGAATTGTGGGAGGCCAGGACGTTGCTGACGGAGTGATCGATAGCGGCGTTTCCCTCGCCCCCTCGAATGTCCAGTCGCTTCATCTGGTATGAAATCCACCCCTGAAAAAGTGACGCTAATCGGAGGCGGCTTGAATGGGCCTCTCCTGGCCATTCTGCTTAGACGCCGCGGATTCACGGTCGAGATTTATGAGCGGCGTCCAGACATGCGCCGAGGCCGTGTGGGCGCGGGACGGTCGATTAATCTAGCCCTGTCGACCCGCGGCATTCACGCTCTCGAGCAAGCCGGCCTGTGGGAAGGGATGCGAAGCATCATCATTCCGATGAAGGGCAGAATGATGCATTCGATTGCCGCAGAACTTACCTTCCAACCCTACGGTAAAAATGAAGCCGAGGTTATCAACTCGATTTCGCGAGCCGAACTGAACATAGCGCTGATGAATGCAGCGGAGGAAACGGGAGCGACCATCCATTTCCATCAGCGCTGCATTGGCTACGACTTGAAAACCGGGGCAATCCGATTGCGTAACGAGGACACGGGAGAAAAAACAACTCCAGCGGCCGATGTCGTGATTGGCTGTGACGGTGCAGCCTCTGCACTGAGGGCTGAGATGCTCAAGCTGAGTCGCTTCAATTTTTCCCAAGAGTATCTCGATTACGGCTACAAAGAGTTGACGATTCCAGCCGCTTCCAATGGGAAGCATGCGCTCGAGACCAACGCCCTTCACATCTGGCCGCGGGGTAATCACATGCTGATTGCGCTGCCGAATATCGACGGCACGTTCGCCTGCATTCTCTTTCTGCCATTCGAGGGGGTAGAAAGCTTCGCCAGTCTCGGCGCGCAGTCGGATGTAATCCGTTTTTTTCAGGAGCGCTTCCCTGACGCCTTCCGGCTGATGCCTCAACTGGCAGACAACTATTTTGCGAATCCAACCGGTGCTATGGTTACGATCAAGTGCTCTCCGTGGCGTGTCGAAGGCAGAGCGCTGCTGCTCGGCGACGCTGCTCATGCCATCGTCCCCTTCTTCGGCCAGGGGATAAACTGCGGATTTGAAGACTGCACTTATCTGGTCGAGTTGCTCGACCGACAGGGGGCAGACTGGCCCCGAGTGTTCGCGGAATTCGAGAATGAGCGCAAAGTAAACACCGATGCGATTGCCGATATGGCGATTGAAAATTTTACGGAGATGCGAGATAAGGTTGCGGATGCGCAATTCTTGTTTCGAAAGCGAGTCGAATTGGCGCTCGAGGCAAAGTATCCCGAACTCTTCGTCCCGAAGTATGCCATGGTTACCTTTCACCGCGTGCCCTACTCTATCGCTCTGGCTCGAGGCGTGGTCCAGGATCGGATGCTGACTGCACTCTGTGAAAACATCGACCGGGTCGAGGATCTCGATTGGAACGAAGCGGGCCGGCTGATTCATCGCGATCTCACTCCGTTGGAGTTCCCGCAGTGACCGACTTTGAGTTTTCCGCCAGCCAGGACTTTGCGATCGCGATGGATGAACGCGATCCTCTGAGGAATTACCGGGAGCGCTTCCTCTTTCCCAGGGCGGCCGATGGCGGTGATTGCGTGTATTTTTGTGGCCATTCTCTGGGCCTGCAACCCACAACCACTGCGGTCTACATCGAGCAAGAGCTGAAAGAGTGGGCCCGACTTGGGGTTGAAGGACACTTCCGGGCAACCAACCCGTGGATGCCTTACCACAAGCTACTCACGGAACAGACAGCCGCCCTGGTGGGAGCGAAACCCATCGAAGTTGTAGTGATGAATTCACTCACGGTAAATCTGCATTTGATGATGGTGTCCTTCTACCGTCCTACGGCGTCGAAGCACAAAATTGTTGTGGAGCGGGGGGCATTTCCTTCCGACCAATATGCGGTGCAGTCGCAAATCCGCTTTCACGGCTTCGATCCAGCCAGTTCCCTGATCGAGCTAGCGCCGCTGCCTGGTGAGGGTTGTCTTCGCGATGAGCAAATTTCGTCGTTGATTGAAGGCTCGGGGGATGAGATCGCCCTGATTATGCTGGGCGGAGTAAATTACGCGACCGGGCAGGCATTCGATATGGAAGGAATTGCGCTCGCGGGTCGGGCTCGCGGCTGTGTAGTTGGCTTCGATCTCGCACATGCAGCCGGCAATTTACCCCTTAGACTGCACGATTGGGGTCCGGACTTCGCGGTGTGGTGCAGCTATAAATATCTGAATGGCGGTCCGGGATGCGCTGCTGGCTGTTTTGTTCATGAGCGGCACGCTCGTTCTTTGGAAATACCTCGATTTGCCGGCTGGTGGGGACACGATGAGCACTCGCGATTTGAGGTGGGGCAGAACTTCCGACCGATTTCCGGCGCCGAAGGCTGGCAGTTGAGCAATCCTTCGATCATCAGCCTGGCTGCCTTGCGCGCATCGATGAATATTTTTCAGGAGGCAGGCATGGAGCGGTTGCGGGTGAAAAGTGTGACTCTAACCGGCTACCTGGAGTTCTTGCTGAATCAGAAAATGCCCTCGAGCTGTTCAATTATCACGCCGCAAGAAAGAGGTCGGCGGGGCGCACAACTGTCGATCCGAATTCCGACAAATGGTCGGGCGTTGTGCGAACGGCTGACCAACCAGGGCATATTCGGCGACTGGCGAGAGCCAGACACCTTCCGGGTTGCGCCCGTCCCCCTCTACAACTCTTACGACGATGTCTTCCGGTTTGCCCAGCGATTCGTTTCTGCCATCGGATAGAGTGCGGATTGCGCGTGCTGGACAGTCGATTACTTCCGTAATACTGCGGTGGTGCAGCCCGAAACATACACTCTTAGGGTGGGCCTGATCTCCGTGCCGCAACCGAGCAAGTGGACGGGAATTGTGTGCGCAGTCGTGTGCCTCCACATTCTAGTCACGCTGCTGGCGCCCCGCAGCATTGGGCTGACCGCATTCGGTGATCTCACGCAATGTGTTCTTCTTTTTTGCGCAACGGTGTCGATCCTCTCGAACATCAGAAGCAGCGACAAGAAAGCGCAGTTGTTCTGGACTCTGATGGGTTGCGGCTGCGGGATGTGGCTCTGCGTGCAGGTTGTGTGGACGTACTTCGAGGTGTTCCTCCGCCTGGAGGTCCCCAATCCCTTTGTCGCGGATGTTGTCCTTTTCCTGCATGTCGTCCCGATGATGGCGGCGTTGGCGGTGCAGCCGCATATTCAACGGAATGACCACTCGCTGCGCCTGATAACCCTCGACTTTTTCCTGCTGCTTACCTGGTGGCTTTACCTATATCTGTTCATCGTGATTCCTTGGCAATATGTTTCTCCGAACGAAGTGATGTATGGCCGCAGCTTCGATCTGTTGTACGCTGGTGAACAAATTGTCCTGGTTGCCGGAGTAGGCTTGGTTTGGAGGCGCACCCGGGGGTCATGGCGACTAATCTATGGGCAGTTTTTCAAGGCTGCCTTGTTCTACAGCATCAGCTCGATCTTGGCGGGAGTAGCGATTGACTTCCACCAGTACTATACGGGCAGTCTCTACGACGTTCCGCTGGTCGCGGCCATGGCGTGGTTCGCGACCATGGGGTTGATGGCGCGCGATCTTTCGCCGGACGAGTTAATTCACCAGCAACCTCGCCACCGCCGCAGCATGTGGACAGCGCGATTAGCGATGGTGGCGGTATTCTCGACGCCGCTGATGGTCGCTTGGGCGGAGTTTGGCGGGAGCGCTCCACCGCGAGTGCGTTCCTACCGGCTGGTACTGACCGCGGCGGCGATGCTCGTGATGGGCGTGCTGGTGTTCGTCAAGCAGCACTGGATGGACCGCAAACTCCTTCATTTGCTGACTCTGTCCCGGCAGAATCTCGACGAGATGTGCAAATTGAAAGACGAGCTGGCCAACAAAGAACAGTCTCTTCGCTGGCACAGCCTGGAACTGCAACGCAAGAATTTGGAACTTCAGGAGATTTCTTATACGGATGCCTTGACGGGAGTGTGGAACCGGCGCTATCTGGAAGAAATCTTGACCGCTGAATCCGGGCAGGTTTTGCGAAACTATGAGCGGGCTCGAGGTGGCGATATCCGGAAGATGGAACATCGCGACTTGGTGTTTCTGATGGTCGACGTGGATTTCTTTAAGGAAGTCAATGACCTGCATGGCCATCCCGCGGGCGATCGGCTGTTGCAACTGGTAGCCGAGCGGCTGAGCAGAGTTGTTCGTAAGTCCGACGTGCTGGTGCGTTGGGGAGGCGAAGAATTCCTGATCATGTCGCGCTCCGCGGATCCTTCCGGGACGCCGTCTTTCTGCGATCGAGTTCTGGATGTTATGGCCTCGGAGCCCTTTGATCTTGGGCATGGGGTGCACGTGCGCAAGACTTGTTCTGTGGGATGGGCGCCTTTTCCCTGGAGTCGCCGCGCTTACGAGGCCATTTGCGCCGAAGAGGCAATTGAACTCGCAGACACTGCGCTGTACCGGGCCAAGGCCGCAGGGCGAAATCAGGGTATCGGAATTTTGCCGGTAGAGGGTAGCTTGGCCGCGCCCCACGAGATCACCCTGCGGGCGCTGCAAAACGACAAGGGCATTCTGACGCACGCTCTGAAAGTTCAAAATGTTGGCGTCGGCAGCCCTAACCCTACCGCTGCCGAAAGCGTTGCTCCGGGAAAACCCACGAGCCTTTAATTACGGGCGAGTGCTGGATTGCCACTAAGTGTGATAGGGTTTTTCGGTTGCGAAATATACCAGATCGATAGTTGAGGCCCATAGGACGATGAATGCAAAAATGTCTCCCCGCAAGACAGCTCTGCGTCAAAAAGCGCAGCTGATGTCGGCATCAGAAATTGAGCGCACATTGGTGCGGTTAGCTTACGAAATCGTCGAGAAGAACGGCGGCGTCGATGGCCTGGGGCTGATCGGAATTCGTCGCCGCGGAGTCCCGATCGCGGAACGCCTGGGTAAAATCATCGCCCGCATCGAAAATGCCGATGTTCCGGTCGGTACACTCGATATCACTTTCTATCGTGACGATCTCTCTACACTGGGACCGAAACCTGTAGTCCAGGAAGGCAAAATCGGGTTCTCGATTGAGGATAAGAACATCGTTCTCGTCGACGATGTTCTTTTCACTGGACGTACGGTTCGCGCGGCAATGGATGCGCTGTTTGCGCATGGCAGACCACGGCGCGTGCAATTGTGTGTGTTGATTGACCGCGGACACCGCGAGTTGCCCGTCGAGGCGAGCTTCGTTGGTCGCAATGTTCAAACCACCATGAATGAGGTGATCGAGGTAAAGCTAACCGAAATAGATGACGCCGAAAAGGTGTTGCTGATGGAAAAATAGATCGGAGCTCATCCTCGGGAAAAAACAAGATAAAAACAAAAAAGGACGGCGATTTCTCGCCGTCCTTATTCTTGATTCTTGGGCTGAGGAGGCTAGGCTATCTTCGTGCAAATAGCCTTGGTTTGCGTGTACAAACTCAGGGCGTCGTGGCCCATTTCACGACCCCAACCCGATTGCTTGTATCCGCCGAACGGCATGGCCGCATCGAAAATGTTATAGCAGTTGATCCATACCGTACCCGCGCGCAGATGTTCCGCGGTTCGGTGAGCCTTGCCGATGTCTTGCGTCCAGACCGCAGCCGCCAAGCCGTATTCACTATCGTTGGCCCGGGGCAGGATGTCTTCGGCATCATTGAACGGCATGGCCGCGACCACCGGGCCGAAAATTTCCTCCTGCACCACCTTCATATCTTCGCGGGTATTCACCAGAACCGTGGGCTCCACGAAATAGCCTTTGTCCCCTTTCTTGTGGCCGCCCGCCAGAGCTGTGGCGCCTTCGGAAAAACCGGCTTCCAGATAGCCGCAGACTCGGGCTAACTGTTCTTGAGAAACGAGAGGACCCATTTGCGTTTTGGGATCGAGACCCGATCCCACATTAATTTTCTTTGCATAGTCAGCCACGCCTTCGACGACGCGGTCGAAGATCGGCTTCTCGATGTAGAGACGCGAGCCGGCGCAGCAACACTGGCCATGATTGAAAAAGATCGCGCTGGCAGCGCCCGGGATGGCCTCCGCAAGATCGGCATCCTTAAACACGACGTTGGGCGATTTACCACCGAGTTCGAGGGAAACTTTTTTCAGGTTGCCAGTCGCGGCATGCACAATCAGTTTGCCGACTTCCGTGGAACCGGTGAAGGCTATTTTGTCCACGTCGGGATGTGCGGCCAGGGCTGCGCCTGCGGTCTCGCCATAGCCCGGCACAATGTTTACTACCCCCTCAGGGAAGCCTGCTTCCATGATGAGTTCGCCAAGACGCAGCGCTGAAAGCGGGGTTTGCTCCGCGGGCTTCAATACCACGGTGCAGCCGCAAGCCAGCGCCGGACCAAGTTTCCACGCTGCCATCAGCAGGGGAAAATTCCACGGGATAATTTGGCCCGCTACCCCAACCGGCTCGCGCAGTGTATACGCGAGATACTTCGCCCCGGGTGTATATGGGACGGAGAGCGGAATCGTATTGCCTTCGATTTTCGTGGCCCACCCGGCCATGTAGCGAAACAGATCTGCTGCCAATGGCACATCGGCGGCCTTTGCGATTGCGAGTGGCTTACCATTGTCGAGGCTCTCCAGGTAACCAAACTCCTCAGTATGCGCCTCCAGCAAGTCGGCGAGTTTCCAGATCAAGCGCCCGCGCTCCGACGCTGTCATTCGCCGCCACGGTCCCTGGTCGAAGGCCTTGCGTGCGGCCTTCACTGCTTCTTCAATGTCTTGACGATCTCCTTCCGCCACCTGCGCCAGAATCTCACCCGTGGCGGGATTATAAGTGGCGAAAGTTTTGCCGGAAATAGAGCTGACCCATTTGCCGTTGATCAACATTTTGCGCGGCGTCTCGAGGAACTCCGCGACCTGTGGATGAATCTGCGGTGACACTGCAATACCCATAGCATCCTCCTTAAATCAAGAACGAAAGATAATCAAGAACTTGCATTGCGAACCCAGAGATATCCGCGGAAGAATAACGAAAACATGCTAGCCCTGAGTCGGAACAAAAGCAATTCCGATTCGATCGGCTAAAGGAGGCTGGAAGTCTTGCGCTGCCGGCGGGCCACGAAGAATAAAGATTCTAACGGCTTTGTTAGGGTTTACAATGGCCTTCGATTTCGCCGTCTCGTGCGAGATCTTTTCCGTTTATGCTTCAGAAAACTCTTGCAACCAGTTTGCGCGCCAGACTATTGCGCTCGGCGAAGAAAGTCATGAAGAACGCGCATGCGCCCTATTCGAAGTTCCGAGTCGGAGCGGCCATTCTTCTCTCGAACGGCAAAGTTTTCTGCGGTTGCAACGTCGAGAATGCATCTTATGGAATGACCAACTGTGCCGAGCGCACCGCGATTTTCTCGGCGGTCGCCGAGCTTGGACCCAAGATCGAGATCCGTGCCGTCTCGGTAGTCAACGATCAGGGCGTTCCCTGTTCGCCCTGCGGCGCTTGCCGTCAGGTGATTTACGAATTCGGGCCGGACGCAACCGTCTTCTTTCAAGGAGTTGGCGGACCACGGCAAGCGCACATCACCGAACTCCTTCCAGAAGGATTCCGTCGCCAGTGAATCCGCCTTCGCCTCCTGCCCAGATAATCCGCGCCATCGATGTGATCCGCAAGAAGCGCGACGGCAGGGAGTTGTCCCGATACGAGATCGACTCCCTGGTGAACGCATACACCGCTGGTGATATTCCCGACTATCAAGTCTCGGCCTGGCTGATGGCAGTTGTGCTGCGCGGCATGACGCGTCCGGAAACTGCTGCACTGACAGAT
>DATNKA010000941.1:0-7833 GCA_035603655.1 Candidatus Acidiferrales bacterium
ATGAGGCTGCGCTGCGCAACTTGGTGGCGTGGCAAGTAGAATCCGGAATAGATTTTCTCGTTCCCTGCGGAACCACGGGCGAGACCCCGACGCTGACCCACGATGAATGGCTGCACGTCGTGGATATTACGATTGAGGTGGCGGCGGGGCGCGTGCCAATCATGGCGGGTGCGACGTCGAATTCCACGCACGCTGCTGTGGAAAAGGCCAAAGAAGTTGCCGCGAGGCCGGGAGTCGACGCCATTCTCACCGCCTCTCCCTACTACAACAAACCAACGCAGGAGGGGCAGTACCGGCACTTCAAGGCGATTGCGGAGGCGGTGAGCGACAAGCCGATTGTTCTTTATAACGTGCCCGCGCGCACCGGAGCGAACCTCGAACCCGCAACACTGGCGCGGCTGGCGGAGATTCCTAACATCGTGGGCGTTAAGGAAGCCAGCGGCAACATGACGCAGGTCGCCGAGGCCATCAACTCCGTACCCGAAGCCTTTCTGGTTTTCTCGGGCGACGATGCCGTAACTTTGCCGGTGATCGCTCTTGGCGGGGTCGGGGTGGTTTCGGTGGCCGCGAATGAGATTCCGCACGAGATGGCAGCCATGACGCGGGCTGCCCTCGGCAACGAATGGAGCACGGCGCGCAGTATCCATCGCAAATATCTGACGCTCATGCAGGCGAACTTCATCGAATCTAGCCCTCTCCCGGTTAAGGCCGCGCTGGCGATGATGGGGAAAATTGAGGAGAACTACCGTTTGCCACTGTTGCCCATGCGGCGCGACACGCGGTCGAAGCTGCAAAGAGTTGTAACGGAAGTGGGACTCATAGCGAAGCCGGCAGCGCCGGGACCTGAAGCATCTGAATTCTATATTTATGAAAACTGGGTGGCCGGCCCGCATAAGATCGTGCTGCATCGCGGATCGTGCGGACAGTGCAACCAGGGCAAAGGCCGTCCCGCGGGACACGATGCCAACCACGCGCGCTGGCATGGACCCTACGCGACGCTGGTTCACGGACGCGAGGCAGCACATGGGATGAACGGCATTCTCATTCGCAGCGAGTGCAAGTGCATCTGAAAAGTTGCTGATTATCGATTTCCGATGGTTGCGTTGCCATCCAATCGGCATCCGGTTTTCAATCAACAGTCAGCATTCAAGAATCAACAATTCCATGCAATCCCTGAAAACCTCCATTGAGCGTCTGGCTGCGCTAGGCGAAGTCGAACACAATCCCGAGGCACGTCCGGCATTTTTTGAATTCCGTGACGCCCTCACGCAGGGTAAAATTCGGGCAGCCGAGAAAATCGACGGACGCTGGGTAGTCAATACCTGGGTGAAACACGGCATTCTGCTGGGCTTTCGGCTCGGCGAACTTATTGAGATGGGCGATGCCGCACTGAGGTTCGTGGATAAAGACACCTTCCCTGCCCGGCAATTTTCCCTCGCGGATCGGGTGCGCATCGTTCCTGGAGGCTCGTCGGTGCGCCTCGGGGCATATGTGGCTCCTTCGGTAATCTGCATGCCGCCGATGTTCATCAATGTGGGCGCTTATGTCGAGGAGGGCACCATGGTCGATTCCCACGCGCTGGTCGGATCGTGCGCGCAAATCGGCAAGCGCGTGCATCTCAGCGCTGCCGCGCAAATTGGAGGGGTCCTCGAACCGATCAATGCAGCACCTGTCATCATAGAAGACGACGTTCTGGTTGGCGGTAACTGCGGAATCTATGAAGGCACGGTAGTGCGCGCGCGGGCCGTGCTGGGCGCAGGCACAATCTTAACGCGGTCCACTCCGCTCTACGACCTGGTGCGAAGCGAGGTTTACCGAGCGACGCCGCACGCCCCGCTGGAAGTTCCGGAGGGCGCTGTGGTTGTGCCGGGATCGCGTGCGGTCAAGAAGGGCGCAGCTGCCAAGCTAGGAATCTCGCTGTACACGCCGGTGATTGTGAAGTACCGCGACGAGAAGACAGATCGTGGAATTGAGCTGGAAGATTGGCTGCGCTGATTGCGCATAGAAAGAGCCTGCTAACTTCCCAATCCGATGGTGACCCGCAGCTTCCGCTCACCGTCGAGATCCACCTGAATTTGCCCGAGCTTCGTGATGGCAAAGTCAGCCTCGCCGAGGGCTGAGGCGGGATATGTACTGGCCAACGCAATCACTCTCATTCCAGCCCCATGCGCCGCACGGATTCCAGCAGGAGCGTCCTCAATCACCAAGCAGTCAGCGGCATTCAGTCCCAAAGACTCGGCGCCTTTAAGATAGGGTTCGGGATCGGGCTTTCCGTTGACGACGTCATCGGCAGCAATCATCACTTTCGGAGACGGTATCCCGGCGAGCTTCAGGCGCGCCCTGGCCAAGTGGTGAGTTCCCGATGTGACCACGCCCCAACGATCCGCGGGGAGCGCGCGGACGAGGTCGATAGCTCCGGGCATCACGACCACTCCGTCCCGATCCCCGGCCTCACGGTTTTCCAGCTTGCGAGCTTCCTTCTTGGCGTCAAGATGGGGAGCTACAGCTCGAATCACTTCGACGGATCGAACACCGTGCGCGATCGCAATCACCGTGTCTTCGTCGATTCCTCGCTCGCGAGCCCAGGCTCGCCATTGCCGATCTACGGAACCTGTGGAGTCGACGAGAACTCCATCAAGATCGAAAAGGATCGCGGCACATCGAACTATAGTCATCCTTCTTTTTGTATCACAGCGATGGGAAGTCCAAGAAAACCGCGGTAAGAATCTCGTTGTGTGTGGCGGCACGCAGTCCCCGGACTTAACCGGTTTGAGGCGGCAGAATCCGCACCTCTGACGGCGCCAAAATCTGCTGGTCAGACTGCAGCCGAATCTGCAGATATCGCTCCCGGAAGTGAGCCTTGGCCCGCTCGCCCCAGGCGCGTACGAACCAGTAGTTCAGCCCAGCGCCTAAGGCAGAACTGACTAGCGGAATCATGCGACCCGCCCACTTCTCGACAACCTCAGCGCTGGCACGGGCGGCAATCCGCTGAATCACGCGGGGAACAAACTTGTTGACGACTTCCTTTTCCAGTAATTCGCGGCTGATATCGACGCCAGCCGCGCTGGCGGCGGCGATCCAAAGTTCGGCGATTTCATTGTCAGTGTTGTATTGAAAGCCGTACACCAGGCTCAGTTTCTGAATAGTGCGCATCGTGATGGCTGACAGGATCCCAAGATCAGGAATGATGGTCATCAAGCCGCCCAGCCCGAAGCCGGCGCCCTCCGCGGCCGCAAGTTTCATTCCGCCGCGAATAAGGTCGTCCGCCACCATATCGAGCTCGCCCACTTCTAGCGAATACACTCCGTGATAGCCGCTGACAGGCAACCTATAGGCGGTGCGCAGTTGCAGCAAAAACTTTTGCGGATCAACCTGTACCGTCGAATAGGCCCTCGTGAGTCCCTTGGTGAGGGTCTTCTCGACGCGGAGGCGCAACCACGACTTGGGCTTGACGCTGACCATTCATATAACCTTAGCTCAGAAACAGCCGGACCGCTATCCACCGCGGGGGGTAGAAACGAAAGAATCGCTCTGTACGGTATGTGACACAGTCTGCTAGCATCAGCAGTACTCCATGCCAACTGGAAAACTGCAGATCGTCCCCTTGGGGGGCCTTGGCGAGTTCGGTATGAACTGCATGGCCGTTCGTTGGGGCGACGACATTATTGTGATCGACGCGGGCCTCATGTTTCCTGAGTCCGAGCTGCTCGGCGTCGACATTGTGGTTCCCGATATTTCCTATCTCATCGAGAACCGCCAGCGGGTGCGCGGCATTATTCTCACCCACGGCCATGAAGATCACATCGGCGCGCTGCCCTGGATTCTCTCTGAACTCAACGTCCCCGTGTGGGGGACAGAGTTCACGCTGGCGTACGTAGAAGACAAACTTGATGAGCACGGATTGCTCGAAGACTCTGACCTGCGCGAAATGCGCGCCGGGGAGCGCTTCAAGGCCGGAGTGTTCACCGTTCATCCCATACGGGTAACGCACAGTCTGGTGGATTGTGTTGCGCTCGCGATTCATACGCCACTCGGCGTTATCATTCACACCGGAGACTTCAAGGTCGATCCCACTCCCACCGACAATCATCTTTTCGATCTGCACTCCTTCGCCGAGTACGGCAAACAAGGCGTGCTCGCCCTGTTTCAGGATTCAACCAACGTTGAGCGCAAGGGTTACACGCCCAGCGAGCGCGCCGTGCGGCGCAAATTCGACGAAGTTTTCGCACACACGCAGCGACGCCTGTTCATTTCCTGTTTTTCCTCGTCCATCCACCGCATCAGATTAGCCGTGGAGCTGGCTCATCAGCATGGACGCAAAGTGTGTTTCGTCGGCCGCTCGATGAACAACTCCGCTGAGATCGCTGAAGATCTCGGCTACCTGGAAATTCCCGACGGCCTCGTAATCAATCCCGGCGAGATGAAGAATTTTCCGCCGGAAAAAGTTTGCGTGATGATCAGCGGCACACAAGGTGAGCCTATGTCGGCCCTGTCGCGCGCGGCCGTGGACAACCATAAGCACGCCAAGATCGAGAAGGGCGACACGGTCGTGCTTTCGTCCCGGATCATTCCCGGTAACGAGAAGACGATTTATCGCATGATCGATCATCTGTTCCGCCGGGAGGCATATGTAATCTACGAAGACGGGACGTCGCCTCCGATCCACGTGAGTGGACACGCCAGCCAGGATGAACTCAAGCTCATCATCAACTTGGTGAAGCCGAAGTATTTCACTCCCATCCACGGGGAGTACCGTCAATTAAAGTTGCACGCCGAAATGGCTGGCGCAATGCACAGCTCCGTGGGAAAAGTGATTCTGATTGAGAGTGGTGACATCCTTGAGATTGACGAACACAATGCCCGCAAGAGCGGGCGGGTGAACGTGGGCCGCGTCTGCATCGATTCCGGATCCCGAACCGATGTGGTTGAGGATTTAATTATTAAAGACCGGCGGCACTTGAGTGAAGACGGCATCGTACTTCCCATCATCGCCATTAACAAACTTACAGGCCGCGTAGAAACCGCTCCGGAGATTGTAACCAGAGGCTTCAATCCCGGTGACAACGGCTTGCTCGACGGCGCCCGGCGCATTGTGGAAGACACATTGGCGCATTCGAGCGAAGAGGAGAGGGCCGATTACGGAGTGATCAAGGAGAAGATCCGCGCCGACTTGAAGCGCTACATTTCCAAGCAGACGCAGAAGCGGCCACTGATCATGCCGGTGATTTTGGAGATTTAGCCAGGTTCGCCAACCGAGCGAGATTTTGGCTAGCCGGAGAGAGAGCGTTTATGGCATGACGTTTATGGGCCATGCAATCGCGCAGCTTGCCAGGGGCGAGGATTCTCCGTATCTTGAAACCAATGGAACTACATTTCACTCCCGACGTTGAGAAGAAGCTCAACGATCTCGCGGCACAGAGCGGATGCAGGACCGATGATCTTTCGCAGGATGCACTGGCCGCATAGTTCGGCGGAACTGGTGCAGACGCGGGACATGCTCAACCACCGCTATGACGAACCGAACAGCGGCTACGCCTTCCACCCGGCAGCCTTCGCCAACCTCGACAAGATTCGCGATTACGTAGCAGGGAATGTCTGGACGCAGCCGATGGTGTCATCGAGGAGATCTTTGACACCATCCGTGGGCTTGTTCCCTTTCTATATCATGGCCATCAGCGCCCCAACCTTAGTTCGCGACCTTTGCGATTCGCTCTCGACGCGAATACCTGATGGCTTACGCGCGGAAGAAAAGCCCTTGCGGGTCGTTGCGCTAATGTACGGTCGCTGCAGCCCTCGCACCATAGCCACCATCCTGAGAGGCAGAGAATAAATTATGGTCGTCCTCGATGATATCCGCGCCGCACAAGCCCGACTGCACGGCGTCACCGTCCGCACCCGTCTGGTCGAATTCAACTACAAACAATCCGACGTCCGCCGCCTCTATCTCAAGCCGGAAAACCAGCAGCCCATCGGCGCTTTCAAACTGCGTGGAGCTTACAACAAGATTGCGTCACTCTCGGCAGAAGACCGTAAGCGCGGAGTGATTTCATACTCCAGTGGCAACCACGCGCAGGGGGTAGCGTATGCGGCGCGGGCTCTGGGTGTGAGGTCCGTGATTGTGATGCCGGACAATGCTCCCACAATCAAGCGCGAGGCAACAGCGGCGCTGGGCGCGGAAATCGTTATTGTGGGCCCGGGCAGCGCTGAGCGGCAAATCAAGGCCGAAGAGCTGGCCGCGCAGCATGGCTACGTGATCGTACCTCCATATAACGATGAGCGGATCATCGCCGGCCAGGGCACGATGGGGTTGGAGATCCTCGAAGACCTGCCCAATGTCGAAACGGTTCTCGCACCCGTAGGCGGGGGAGGAATGATCAGCGGGGTGGCAGCAGCGATCAAGCTGAGCAAGCCATCAACAAAGGTGATCGGCGTCGAGCCGGAGCTTGCAGCCGATGCGCAGGCGAGCTTACGCGCGGGAAAGATCGTTCAGTTCCCTGCCAGTGACGTTTCGCGAACAATTGCCGACGGGCTACGCACACAGAGTATCGGACCGATCAACTTCGAGCACATCCGCCGCTATGTCGACGACATCGTCAGCGTAAGCGAGAAGGAAATTCGCGAAGCAGTTCGGTTGCTGGCCTCAAATCCTGCAACCGTCGCCGAGCCCAGTGGCGCCGTGGCGGTCGCCGGCTTCTTGTTCCAGGGCGACAAACTCCCCAAGACGAAGGTGAACGTAGCCATCATCAGCGGTGGGAACATCGATCCTACGATGTTGGAAGAACTTCAGAGGAATTAGGCGTCAATGGCCGCCGCGGAGTCACTTCGACGGCCGCGCTAACGCCCATCGGCGTAGCGCGACCACAGACCAAACCGCCTCGACCAACCCGAAGGGCCATGCCCCTTGTAAAAAGCCGTAAGCCGAGCCCAAGACGCAAGCTGCAGCGAACGCCAGAATGAACCATCGGCTCCGCGCCTCCAAGGCATAGAAGATCAGCATTGCCGTTACAGCGAACAGGCCGAAAAGGGTTAAGCGTGTCACGTTATGTTTTACGATTTTACTCTCGGTGCTACCCGAAACTTTCGCTCACGCCGCTGAAGTTGGAGATTCGTGCAACCAACGTCTATGCCAAGCTATCTAAGGATCTGAAGTGTCGTTGAGTACTTGCGGCAGCCAGATCGGCTGTGATACAAAACCAGTTATAAGCTCATCTAAGATGGGATCGCTAAAACAGTCCAACTCTGAACCCTGCACGATGCGAGGTGCGGTGATTGTCTTGGTTGCTGTTTGTTCACTGACCGTGAGCCTGGCGACCCGTTATTACTCTCCGCGCGACGATTCCTCCCCAATTGTAAAGGCCTTCCAGTCTAACGTTGCCCCGGACGCGAAGAGGCAGCGGCTTACCAAAAATGCCGCCAACTGGATGCCGCCGATTTTCAGCTTTACCGTATTTCAAATTCCTAGTTCTTATTACAGGATCGTGCCCCCTCGGCCTCCGGTACGAAGTCTCATTTGTGACAAAAGCCTCTATAATCGGCCTCCTCCTGCTTTCCAATCCCTTTCATAGTCTTTATTGATTACTCCGGCAGCTCATGCGGGCTTTAATGCCCGGATTCCCATGGCTTCGGCGCCTAAGTCTTAAGGACAGTGCCGCATTGGGATGCCGACCCGCTTCAGATATTCAGGGCCGGGAGATTATTGTAGAAACGCTGCTCTGTCCTCTCGCATCCTTTGGAGAGGGTTAGTGATCTTCCGATTGGTGGGTTTCAGTCCCCGAAAGGAAATGGCATGGCGGGTGTGCCTTCGTTAACGGATGCAGGGCTCGAGTCTCTGCG
>DATNKA010000942.1:0-8047 GCA_035603655.1 Candidatus Acidiferrales bacterium
ACTCACGAATCCAAGGATTTTTTAGGCGGCATTATCGCCAGCCTCTCCATCCCATGGGGCTTCAACAAAGGCGACGAAGACCTCGGCGGCTACCACCTTATCTGGCCCCGCGATCTGGTCGAAACCGCCGGAGCTCTGCTCGCCGCTGGCGCCGTTATCGACGCGGTAAGAGTGCTCCGCTATCTCGAAGCCACTCAGGAAGCCGCCGGCAACTGGGCGCAGAATCTCTGGCTCGACGGCCGCCCGTACTGGAGCGGCATCCAGATGGACGAGACCGCCTTCCCCATCCTTCTCCTCGACCTACTTCGCCGCGAAGCCCCGAAGGAATTAGGCAAGCTCGAGCGCTGGTGGCCCATGGTCCGCAAAGCCGCAACTTTTATTCTGCGCAACGGCCCGGTAACGCAACAAGACCGCTGGGAAGAAGATGGCGGATATTCTCCGTTCACTCTGGCCGCGGAAATTTCTGCCCTGCTTGCGGCTGCCGACATCGCCGAACTCACCGGTCACTCCGCCGCCGCATCCACCCTGCGCGATGCCGCCGACGCCTGGAACGACAACATCGAGCGCTGGATCTACGCTACGGGGGGCGATCTCGCCGCTCAAATTGGCGTGGAAGGCTATTACGTTCGCATCGCCCCGCCCGTTACCGATGCTGCGGCCTCGCCCACGCAGGGCTTCGTCCCCATCAAAAACCGTCCTCCCGGGGAAAATTTGGAACGCGCCTTTCGCATCGTCAGCCCCGACACTCTGGCCCTGGTGCGCTTCGGATTGCGCGCCCCCAACGATCCTCGCATTCTGAATACGATTCGCGTCATCGATGCTCTGCTCCGCGTGCAGCTACCGCAAGGCCCGTGCTGGTACCGCTACAACGGCGACGGATACGGCGAACACCAGGATGGCTCGCCCTTCGACGGCAGCGGCATCGGCCGCCCCTGGCCGCTGCTCGCCGGGGAACGGGCTCACTACGAGCTCGCCGCCGGCCGTCCCAAAGAAGCCGAGGCTCTATTGACCATGATGGAAAAGTGCACCGCTGGGCGCGGCCGCCTGCTTCCCGAACAAGTCTGGGATGCCGACGATATCCCAGCGCTCGAACTCTTTCGCGGCAAACCATCGGGGTCCGCCTGCCCCTTGGTCTGGGCCCATTCCGAATACATCAAGCTCCGCCGCTCCCTGCACGATGGAAGAATCTTTGATCAGCCCCCGCAAACCGTTCAACGATACTTAGTCGAGAAACCCATCCGCCAATTCTTCGGCTGGAGATTCAACAACAAAACTCGATCCGTACCGCGTAACAAAACGCTGCGTCTCATAATGTTAAACCCCGCGCTCGTCCACTGGAGTATCGACGCCTGGACGACTTCGCAGGACACCAACGCCCACGACACGGGACTAGGCACTTACCTTCTCGACCTGCCAACCGCTTCTTTACCGGTCGGAAGCCAGGTCGTCTTCACGTTCTACTGGCCGCAGGAAAATCGCTGGGAAGGTACGGATTACAGCGTAGTCGTGGAGTAAGCGAGCGTGGGGATTTTGCTGGTGTGGGGGACGGACACTCTTGTCCGTCTTGTCCGTCTGCCTTTTGACTTTGATTCTAAAAGGCCATTCCAGGAAGGCCTGGTCTAGGCTTCCGCTTCCGCTTCCGCCTCGGCTACCACATTCGAATAAATAATCTCCACCACGGTGCAATCGTCATTTAATGGATTCCCTGCACAAAACTCCGACACCGCCGAGAAAATCCCCTCCAGCGTCGGAGCCTTGGCTGCAGCCGCTTCCAGCCTGAAGTCCTCAAAAAAATCGCCCAGCGAATTCTCTGCTTCCGTCACGCCATCCGTTACCAAAATAAAGCGGTCCCCCGAATTAAGTTGGCACCGCGCGCTCTCAAACGTTGCGTCCGCCAGCAAGCCCACCGGAACATTCCCATGCGGGGGCCGTATCACTTCCCCGCCACAGACCAGCAACGGTTGCACGTGCCCGCAGTTCACATACTCCAGATCGCCGTCCCGCCGCAGCCGCGCCAGCAGCACGGTCGCGTATTTCTCTCCCACCAGCTTTTCCGTGAAGAAGCGGTTTACCGCGCTGACCACATCCAGCAACGGCATGCCCGTACTCAAGTGCGAATAAATCATTCCCTGCAAAGTGGAGGCCAACAGCGCCGCCGACACTCCTTTGCCACTCACATCCGCCAGCACCACCGCAAGCCCTTCTTTGGTATTGACGGCATCAAAAAAATCTCCCCCAATTTCCTTACAAGAAAGATTTTTTCCACGCAGTTTTGCGAACGGCACCTCCGGAATCTTCACCTGCATCAGGCGCTGCTGGATGCTAGCCGCAATCGTCAACTCCTGCTGATAGCGTCGCGACTCTTCCTCGGCCTGTACCAGTCGTGCATTCTCGATCAGCGACCCCGCTTCTGTCGCAATCGCCCGCAGAATGTCATGCCCCACGCCGGAAAACTCACGCGACGCAAATCGCGAATCAACGTACAGCACTCCGGTCACTTCCGAGGACGCGTTCGGCGAAGGCGTCGCCGGATCTCGCGTTGCTTGCACCTGCCGTTTGCGCAACGGAATACAAATCACCGTCCGCAAATCGTAGGCCACAATACTTTGCCGCGCCGCCAGATCGGACGAACTTCCCGTATCCGTCAGCAGAAATTCCGAGTTCGACCGCAGTGACTCGTCCAGCGCGGAATGTGAAATGGTCTTATCATCCAGCAGAGACTCGCCTTTGTTGTTCCTTCCCGCCGCCAGCCGCAGGTTGCCCTCATCGTCTTTCATGAAGACATATCCACGCTCGGCCCGCGTCAGCCGCAGCGTAACCTCCAGCATCGTCATCAGGATTTCATCAAGCACGCCCGCGGTGTTCAGCTTGCGAGCTGCTTCCAAAAATAACGTCAACTTTTCCAGATCAGTCGCTTCCTGCGAAATCTGGATCCCGGAAATCTGGCTTAGAAAGTCCCGCGCCGTATTCGAGGTCCCATGCGCCGGATTGAAAATCGCATACGTCGAATCGCGCGCCCCGAATTCCAGCCGGTCGTTACGTTCCAGTTTCTGCCGCTGCACCCGCTCCCCGTTGACGAAGGTGCCATGCTTGCTGCTCTGATCGACCAGAAAAAACTCATTTTCTTCCAGCACGATGAGAGCGTGATCCCGCGATACCCGCGGATCGGCAATCACCAGATCCTTATCCACTTTCCGTCCCACGCTAAACGGCGTTCGGTTGAGCACAATATTTTTCTGCTCATTTCCCTGCACCAGCACCAGCGCCGGGAATACCCCCGACCCCGAAGACTTTTGACGGCCTATCGTATTGAGGACCATGAGATCTCGTACTACTCCGTGAAAGTGATCGTCCCGCTCTCGTCGCGTTGCCTGCGACAAGCGGCGGCGTCACGGCTGAAACCAAACTGCAACGAATGCCGATAAGAATAATGACAGGAATCAGGCCCCAAGGGGAAGAAGATTGGTTCAAACTGCCTGACTTCGCCTGCCGGCCTTCTCAGCCCCCGCAATCGAAGCCGCCAGCCCGAGCAGAACAATCGCCACCCAGCGGAACTGATCCGCCTTCAGGGACAGGGCCCACAACAACGGCGTACACAGCAGCACACCCGCGGCGGCGAGAAAAACAGTTCGCGGCCAGCGGGAAAATTCCCCGCCACAGCAGAATATCTCCCCGAGAGCTAACAGAGGAATCAGCAGCAGCGTCAAATCGTAGCTGTTCGCATAATAACTGGTCACCAGCATCACCACGACCCATAGACAGAAAGCCGGTATCAGCTGCGTTCGTTCGTCTCCGCGCCACGACCGGCTCGCGAAAATCACGCCCAGCACCATTACCCCCGCGAGAAACCAGTGCGCCCACGCCGGCATCGCGCCATTGCCCAAAAACACGGTTAGCAGTCCTCGAACATTTGGCATACTCTGCGGCTTCACCATTCCCAACCCCGGCACCTGGTTCAGTCCCCACAAATATTTCGGATAATTCACCAGTCCCGACCCGCCAACCATGATCAGCGAGATCCCGAAAAGCACCGCGGCCACAGCAGTGAATCCCCCCGCAACCCTCCATTTCCTCCTCAGCATAAGAATTGCAAAAAGCGGAATTACCAGATGAAACTTAAACAGTCCCAGCGCCAGAACCGCACCGCATCCTAAGTCCGAACGCCGCAACATCAGTCGCAGCGCCGCTATCAGAATCAGCAATAGCAAAACGGAATCCTGCCCTTGAATCAGATCGAATCCCACCGGAAAAAACGCCAGGCACATCAAACTCTGAACGCCGTAAACCGGGAGTTGAAAGCTCTGGCCCGCCACTGACAGCAAAAGGATGGGAATCGTCAACCAAAGAACAGTCTTCAACCCCATCCACAACAGGCACGCCGTCGGATATTTTAGGTAGGCAAAGGGAAGAAACAGAAGTGCCTCAAACGGTGGACGAACGTAAGGCAACGGTCCGAGCCGGATACTTACCCTGGAAGCAAACTGCTGCTGAATTTTCCACTGCAGCGCGGGCTCATACAATCGAGCCCTCTGCCCGGTTCGCACAATCTCCCCGGCGGTATAGAATGACGCGAAGTCACCATATCCCTCAACAATAGATTCGCGCAGCTGCCAGATGAGTCCGAAGTTGAGCGCCGCGAAACCCAGCAAACAGAAAATGCCCACTCTGCGCCCAAAAGAAGGGCGCGCATGCGAACCATCCGGCGCGATGCGGGAGGCATCAACCATTTCGGCAAAAGAACAAAGAACGAATGATTCTATACCGCGCCGCTCAGGTCTTCGGTTTGACCTCGCGTGTCCGCTCTCATTCGAAAAAGAATCAGTACGAACAAGCATATGGGCAACGCAAACGTGGCAAAGAACGGCCAACTCCACCCTTGCAGTGCCCTATCCCGAGACCCAAGAAAATAAATTGCCGTCAGGCTGAAGCTCGCAATCCACTGCCAACCCAACAAGCACCCCCCAACAAAATATCCGAACCGCAGTGCTTTGGACTCCTCCTGCAGCGGCGCTCGATTCCGTACCAGCAGCAGAATCGCCGGCAAGAGCAGAACCTGATTGTAAGGCGCGGACTTCGGCACCAGCAGCACCGTCAGGGCGAGCAGAAGCGCGACTGCATATCCGAATTGAGGCCTGCCTTCCCGCTGGTGCCGCCACTTCCAGAGCACCGGTAAACAAGCGAGCGTTACCATCCCTGCCAGTATTTCTGCCGTGATGTGCCCTGCCCTCCCGGTCAAGCCCAGCGCTTCATCCACCATTACTTCCAGCACCGACTGATTCTGCGTGTAGCCGTGATACTGCCCCACCGCCGCCACAAACATTCTCAACCACCCCGGCAAAACAATCTCTGCCCCCGCCAGAAGCAGGGCCATCACGAACCCAAATCCAAACACGAATCCTCGACGCGCCCGCCAAGCACTCACCGCCCACAGCAGCAACCACCCAACCAAAATCCAAGCCAGTTGCGGCTTGATGGTAGCCACCGCCAGCAGCCCCCCGCCGCAAAACAGAAATCCATTCGCTACGCACGCGGCCGCACCCGCCAACAAAACCGCCACCAGCAAAGTCAATTGCTGCAGCTTGATTCCCTGCACGGCCGCAAAGCTTCCCAACACCAGTACCATCGCCGCAGAGGTGGCAAGCGCCGGCAACCGCCATCCGAGGACCTTCAGCCACAACCAAACGCTAGCCCCAGTCAGGCCCACCAAAAGCCAGCGGAAAAAAATCTGCACCGCGTGAAAAGGAAACCCAATCAATGGCGCCAGTACAAACACCACATATACCGGATAAGCAAACCCTTGCCGGTCCTTCGGATCATCCGCCCGCGCCGGGTCCAGCGCTCGCCCGTAATATCCCTGCTGAATTTCAACGGTGATGTCATCGCCGTAAGGATTGCGCTGGTGCAGCAACAGTTCGCGCGCCCCCAGCCAGCGCGGATATAAGTCCGACAAATTTCCCCGTGGTCTCTGGTGGGCCGCCGCATCCGCCACCTGATAGCCCACCAGAATCCGATCCGCATAGAACCACATACTCGCGGCCGCAATCGTGGCTACAAGAAAAAACGCGACGAGTTTCCCGCGCTCGTGCAAGTGGAATCACCCGAGTTCTTCAAGACGACTCGAAATCAGCCCCTATGTTACAACTGGTTGGCATTAAGTTAACGTTGCGAAAACGAATCACAGTCTCGACCCTTATCGGCATGGCCAGCGGCACCTTCTGCTGCTTTCTCCTCCACCACCTCCACCAGGATGCCGCCGACTTCGGCTGGGCCCTCCACTTGTCTCAACGCCTCATCACTCACCAAAATCCCTACGACACTCCCTTCGAGCAATATCCTCTGCCGGCCGCCTTGTTCGCCCTACCTTTCTTAGTCCTACGCCCCGAAATTGCCGCAGGATTATTCTACGGACTTAGCTCATTCCTCCTCGCCTTCGGTCTCACCCGTGAAAACTACGGTCGCTTGCGCATCTTCCTTGCCTACCCTTATTGGGCCGGTTTCCTCACCGCGCAATGGTCCACCATCATCGCCGCTGGCGCCTTTTTTCCCATTCTTCTCCCCGCCACCATGATGAAGCCGCAAGTCGGCTTGCCCGTCTTTCTCACGCGCATGACGCGCCGCGGCCTTCTCGCCTGCATTCTCCTGTTCGCGCTAAGCCTTATCGTCATGCCCCAATGGCCGCGATTGTGGCTGGCACAGTCCCCCCACTACCAACACTTCATTCCGCTGCTGGTTTTCCCCGGACCTCTTCTCCTGCTCGCACTACTCCGTTACCGCGACCGCGACGCCTGGCTACTCCTGCTCGCCGCCCTAATGCCGCAGCGCTGGTTCTTTGACAGTTTCATCCTGTGGCTCATCCCCAAGTCGCGCCACCAAATCCTCCCCACGCTCTTCTTCAGCTGGGGCGCCGGAATCTGGCGTTGGTATCATCTTCCCGCCAGTTTCGCCGAGGTCGGCCGGGTCGCCGTAATTTTTATCTATCTCCCCATGCTGGCAGTCGTGCTCTTCCGCCCTCAACCTTCAGTGGATGAAGCCAGATGAGGCCAGAGACTCTCCATGATTTCAATCCTATCCACGAAACACACGTTTGCCAGCCGTCTTCTACCGCGGACTCTTCGCCAGGGCAGCCCGCAGCGTCATCGACGCCCGATGTCCGGTGGCGCTTCAAGATCGGTGAATGTATTGCCAAGCACACAAAGTGTCCCCTAACACCGACCCGTTCTCCTGCACCGGCGCCGCCCGGCCCCGGCGGGTTGCAGGTCCTCCCCAGTTACTCTCGGTATGCAATTAATTACAGCATTGAGCATTTTGCAGGGTATTATGGTTTATATTTTGGACCGTCCTCCGTTGGACAATGCAAGCACCGGTAGTGGTTCTCCGGAGGCAATCGCTCTTGTCCGCTTGCAATACCCGGTACCAACTCTGAGTTTTTGAGGAGGCAAAACTATGCACCGTCTTTACCAACTCTGGCGTGACGACGAGGGTCAGGATATCGCGGAATACGCCGTCATGCTGGCAGTCATTCTGGTGATAGTCGTCGGCACTATTCGCCTGATCGGCTCAAACGCAAACAATGTTTTCTCGAATGTAGCCAGTTCCGTTCAGTAGGATTTTGCGTCGCGCTGCGCGGGGGCGATGCCCGCCGAAATCTCGGCGCGTGGCTTCACCGCTCGAATCCGTGTCCCCGCTTTTTACCGGAGTGCTATGAACCGTACGCGTTTGCTGATGATCGGGGCCGTGGCTTTGGCCTTGGGCGCCTGCGTCAGCCTCATCGTCTACAAAAACCTGCAAGGCAGAGGCCCCGTCATTGGCGAGCCCGGCATCGACGTTCTCGTGGCTTCCGATGACATTCAGGTCGGAGCCAGAATCGAAGAGCATGACGTCCGCACGGTCAAATATCCTGGCTCAGCCCTGCCCGCCGGAACTTACGGCGCGCGGTCTAAAGTGATGGGCCGTGGCGTGATCCTCCCCATTTCCAGGGGTGAGTTCATCTTACCCAGCAAGCTCGCTCCGGAAAATGCTGGCTCCGGTTTACCTTCACTGATTCCGC
>DATNKA010000943.1:0-24611 GCA_035603655.1 Candidatus Acidiferrales bacterium
TCCGGGAGAGGTCGAGCCGTGTCTCGCGGCCTGGGAAAAGTTCCTGCATGAATCAACCCTACCGCCTTTGGTAACCATTGCTCTGGCCCACTATCAATTCGAAGCCATTCACCCGTTCCTTGATGGCAATGGCCGAGTCGGACGGCTGCTTATAACCTTGTTCCTAATCGAGCGCCAGATCCTCCCGACACCCCTGCTCTATTTGTCGGCGTTCTTTGAAGCTTCAAGGCGAGACTACTACGACGGTTTACGTGCGATCAGCGAACGCGGGGCGTGGAACGATTGGCTGGAGTATTTCCTGCTGGGAGTCGCCCGCATGTCTGAGGATGCTTTGAGTCGAGCCATGCGCATCAACGGACTACTGGCTGCGTGGCAGAAGAAAGTCTCCGGAGAATCAAGCAACAATCCGTTGCGTGTAGTCGAACTCTTGGGGGCAAACCCCTTCATCACTACAAAAGGCGTGGTGGACAAATTGGCGATCGCGTTTACGACCGCGCAGCGCGCCATCGAACGACTAGAACGTGCGAGCATCGTAAAACGGGTAGGCGATGCGAAGCGCGACCGAGTCTATTGCGCGACTTCTCTTTTGGAAATCCTCGAAGAGCCGGCACGTCTCAAGCCAGCTGCCGACAAATAGCTCTGATTGCTCTCAAGCTAGGAACCTGGAAACGTGTTTTGGCATAAGCGGAAACCATTGTCGCAGTTTCCCCGACGGGCATTTGCGGATTACTACCGGTTTGCTGACGATCCAATCGGGATACCCAGGTCGACGATCACAGGGACGCCCGCAATGCTTGTACATCGCGCATCGGGGGTTTTCCGAAGAAGCGCTTGTACTCCCGATTGAACTGGCTTGGACTTTCGTATCCCACCGCGAAGGCTGCACTCGCAGCATCGAGTTCCTCGGTGAGCATTTTCTCCCGTGCTGTACGGAGCCGAAGCTGTTTTTGAAACTGAAGAGGACTCATTGCCGTGAGACCACGGAAGTGATGATGCAAAGTTGATCTGCTCATACCTGCCATCGATGCAAGCTCATCCACATTCAGTGTCTTCTCGAAGTTTTCACGCAGCCAGGTGACCGCCTTAGCCGTTAGATAGCTTTGGTACTCCTTCGTGGCAACCGAACGCAGACGGCCTCCTTGGGGCCCCTCCAGAAGCCGGTAGATGATTTCTCGCTGGAGCAGCTTGCCAAAGAACGGGACATCCTGCGGAGTGTCTAAAAGCTGAACCATCCGTGAACATGGCGCAAGCAGTTCTACGGTCACTTCTCCCAGAACCATGCCGCGTGTACCGACGGACGGTGCAATCCGCACCTCCTCGGTGTGGAGAACGTCGCGGACGATGCCCATATCAAGCTTGAGGAAGAACGCAAGGTAGGGCTTCTCCACACTGGCGACGCATACTCGGCTGACGATCGGAAGTTCGATTGATGTGAGGAGGAAGGTTGATTCGCCGAAGACATAACTCTGTTTGCCCAGGTCAACGTGCTTCTTTCCTTGTGGAACGATCAGCAGGCTTGGCTCATAGGTGCAGGGATTCGGCGCGGTCGGAGCCGTGTTTTGGTAGCGCGCAAGTCCGGGAACCATATTTGACAGTTCTGCTGACCGGCCCATCGCTTTGCCAATTGCAGCGGCCAGTTCTTCGAGCACTTGCGAAACACCAGAAGCCTCAGAGTGTCCTGATTTTCTAGCCGCCATACTGTTTTCCTCGACCTTCTCAGAATAAGGCCGCTGCGCCGCCATTGTACCGATTTGTGACATGCCTCGGACAAATAGGCAATGATTTCAGTCGATCAGGCTACCGGCATACGAACTGATCCGCCTAACCTTGAGGTGGAGGCGAATACATGAAGAAACGAAAGCTAGGAACGCTGGAAGTATCGGAGCTCGGATTTGGATGCATGAACCTGGCGTCGAACTACGGCCCGGCTGCGCCGATCGACGATGCCATCAAGGTCATCCGCGAGGCCCACTGCAAGGGCGTTACATTCTTCGACACGGCGGAAGTGTATGGACCCTACACCAGTGAGACGATCGTCGGCGGAGCGCTCGAACCGTTTCGCAACGAGGTGAAGATTGCCACGAAGTTTGGCTTCGACCTCGGTGACAACTTCGGTCTGAATAGTCGACCTGAGCACATCAAGAAGGCCGCGGAAGGATGCCTGAAGCGTCTGCGGACTGACCATATCGACCTCTTCTATCAACACCGGGTCGACCCCAATGTGCCGATCGAGGACGTTGCGGGTGCGGTCAAGGAGCTCATCGCGGAGGGCAAAGTGCTGCATTTCGGGCTTTCGGAAGCGAGCCCCAACACCATACGCAAAGCACACGCGGTTCAGCCCATCGCCGCTCTTCAGACGGAGTATTCGCTCATGAACCGGGACCCGGAAAAGAACGGGTTGCTGGATACCTGTGAGGAGTTGGGAATCGGCTTCGTGCCCTGGGGTCCAATGGGCATGGGCTATCTCACCCAGAATCTGGTTCCACAGACAAGGTTTGATCCGAAATCGGATCTTCGTTCTGGGTTCGACCGCTTCCAGCCGGCGAGCATTGCTGCCAACAAGCCCTTTGTCGATCGCATCACGGAGTTTGCGGAAAGAAAGAATGCAACAACAGCGCAGCTGTCACTCGCATGGCTGCTGGCGCAGAAGCCGTTCATCGTTCCGATTCCGGGAACGGGCAAGGTCAAGCACCTTCAGGAGAACATCGAATCTACCAAACTTGTACTGACCGCAGAAGACTTGAAAGAGATCGACAGTGCTCTGGCCGAGTTCAAGGTGCATGGCGGTCGTATGAACGAAGAACAGATGAAGGTCGTAGAGCAGTAGGGCGAATCCCGCGCAGGGCTCTTATAGTCCTGAGGAGCTCTGTTGCGGTTCCCCTCGAATTACGAGCAAATCAGATCAAGACCAGGCGTCGGCCGCTAGGAAACGCGGTCACGGCTGATCCCAATTCCACGCATTTGCGCCCGATCAAACGTCATTTTTCGGCCGGCCTCTGCCGTGTGAAAGCACACTAGAAATTTTGGTCCAATAAGGATCCACGAACTGTTTCGGAGGGTCACTAAAACGTTTCTGTAGCGCCATCCGTGCCGCGTGTTTTCAGTTAGTTACGGGTGAAGATTTCGCTGTCACGGCAGAGGCCGCGGGTTCGAGTCCCGTCGTCCCCGCCATTCATTCTAAACCGGTTAGTGAATGGTGCTTCCACTCAAGTTTACCCACAATTTCTGAAGGTGACGGGCCGGAAATCTGGCACCGCTAGTTGTTTTGGGTGTCCGACAAATTCCGGGCCTCGCCGCGACTGACTGCCTTCTATTTCGTTCCGAGGAAGCGCTCGACGATCTCCGGCAGCATCGGCTCGACGGCTAGCGTGTAGTGGGTGGTGTTCGACACGATTGCGAACTGGTTTGCGGGCCGCAGTGAGCCATTGCTCCCGGCATCGCGCTGGCCGCCTCCCAACGCCTTCCAGAACTCGACCATGTGTTCGGGCGGGATGCAGTCAGCGTCGGCAAAGACCAGCAGTGTGCGAGCCTGAAGCTTGGCGACGTCGGCGCTCCAGTCAAAGTTGCGCTTGGTCAGGTCACCGACCTTTCTGAAGAGGTTCGTCCAATCGACATCGGGATAGGCCTGCCCTAACGGCGTTGCCTTAACGCTACCGCCCAACATGGCAGCGTTGGTCTCCAACTGATTGAAGGCGGCCACCACCTCCGGATAAGCTCCGTCCTGCCTCATCCTCGCGGCCATGAGCACGAGCCGGTCGACCACGTCCGGATGGCGGATGGCGGTCTGCAGCGCGACGAAGGAGCCCAGCGAGTAGCCCATTACGTCGGCCTTGCCGAGGTCCAGATGGCCGATCAGAGCGGCAATGTCGTCGCCCAGCGTTTCACAGCGCAGTGGCCTGTCGGTGTCTGGCGTGCGCCCATGCGCCTGAAGATGGACGGCGATCACCTGCCGGCCCTTGGCCAGTTCGGCCAGATTGCTCCCGAAGCTGTCTGGGTTGATGCCCCCGTGAAGAAGAATGAGCGGCTTGCCGGCGCCATGCACGCTGTAAAAGATATGTTGGCCATTGACGTCGGCAAAATTCTCTTTTGACATAGTGGTGGTCTCCTTGGCTTGAACGGGAGGGATTGCAGTCAGCACTGCGGTCGCTGTGGCAGTCTTCAGGAAATCGCGACTGAGCATAGGCATCGATTAAGCTCCTTTCAGGTGTGGATTAGAATGCAGCCGTTCTAAAATCGTTCTCACGTCGCGCCGAACTGGCCAGCGCGGCGGTGATCGTGTGTGTCACCGTCATCCCTTTCATACGCCGGTGGCTGCGGTGTGGTCACGATCTGCCTGCGAGCAACTCATCCAGCTGCGCAAACTGTTCGGGCAGGCCTTCCGCCGAGCCGGCGAGGGCTTCGTCGCGGGCCGCTTTTGTGGGGTAGAGTTCGTGGAGGGTGACCAGCGTCTTGCCGGCATTTTCTTCGAACGTCACCGTGGTCACGGCGCCCTGGTCGCTTTCTTCGTTCGTCCAGACGAGGCGCTTGTGCGGCGTCACTTCTCTGTACGTGCCGAAGAACGCCATCGGTTGATCGAAGGCCGGATGGCGGAACACGAAGCGATACGCGCCCCCGGTGCGCACATCCATGTCGCACGAGAGCATAGACATGCCCAACGACTTCGGAACCCACCAACGCTTGAACAATTCGGGTTTGCTCCACGCTTCGAAGACGATGTGCGCCGGGGCATTGAACGTTCGCGTCACGACGAGTTCGCGGTCGGCCTTGCGTTCCACGGCGGTGCGGTTCATGGCGGCGGGATTACCTTCTTTTCCTTCGGGCATCTGCCTTCTCCTTGCATTTCAAGTGCTCGACAATCTTGTCCAGCGCGTCGAAGCGTGCGCTCCAGAGTTGGCGGTGCCGCTCGATCCAGGCGGCCTCTTCTTCCAGCGCGCGCATGCCAAGCCTGCAGGTTCTGACGCGCCCGGCCTTTTCAGTAGTGACGAGCGCTGCCCGCTCCAACACGCCAACATGCTTCTTCATGCCCGTGAGGGTCATATGGAACTTTCCGGCGAGGTCCGTGATCGAAGCGTCGGCGCGGCTGAGCTGCTCCAGCACGCCGCGCCGGGTCGCGTCCGACAGCGCGGCGAACGAAGCGTCGAGGCGGGTTTCGTTATACTGAACCATATGGTTCAGTGTATAGCAGATCGACTTGCGGCGTGCAAGAGGAAAAACCTATGAGGCTGGTGCAAAGTTGTATTGGCACAGTCATCCGGGCGGTCAGGTTCTGCTGATCACCGAAGGTGGTGGCTACTATCAGGAACGACGGAAGCCCGTTCCAACGCCCAGAAGGCATTCTGACTGACCGAAAAATTATTACCCACAAATTTACCCACAGCGAATGGTTCCTACAGTCCCTTTCAGCGACTTGGCAGCCCCCGCGAGAATGTAAGTGCCTGATAATCCGTGTATGCCTAGACTGTCACGGCAGAGGCCGCGGGTTCGAGCCCCGTCGTCCCCGCCAATTCTCATCGGAGCTCGCGCAACATACGGACCATCCCGACAAGTTCTCCAGCGGAAGAACTGCCAATGAGCAAAAGTTCGGTGTTCCGCGTTCAATCTTTCCTATAAAACGGTAACCGCGTCGTGGAAGGGTTCAATATAGCTTGCGGTATAGCTTGCGGTTTCGGCGCTATCGCCCAACGCTTCTCGTAAGCGCTTGATGGCATTGTTGATGCCGTGATCGAAATCCATAAAAGTGTCGGATGGCCAGATTTTTTGCCGCAAGTCCTCGCGCGTGATTATTTTGCCTGGGTGTTCCAGCAAAATCCGCAGGATTTGGAGTGGCTGTTCCTGCAGCCGGATTCTTGTTCCGTCCTTGCGCAGTTCTCCCGAGTATTGCTCCAGCTCGAAGCCTCCGAAACAAACGACAGTATGTGAGGATCGAAAACTCTCCAAGCCACGCCTCCGTTCAGTCCAACAGAGTTTAGCATCAGTGGTTTACAGCCAATGGGCTGCCTCGACCGCGCGGGATACACACGCGCGGGATACACATAGGAGCGCGACAGGAGAGACTTGGGGGATTTACCCTGACTTCGACTATGTGCGATAACAAACGCAATGTCTGGGCACGTGCTGGCGGCCCCGCGCGATTTGATAAAAGCAAACCACCCAGTTTTGAAAGGCACAGAACATCGCAACAACCAAGGAGAGCATTTATGCCGACGATTAAGACAAAAGACGGAACGGAAATCTACTACAAGGACTGGGGCAAAGGTCAGCCCATTGTTTTTAGCCACGGCTGGCCGCTCTCAGCGGACGATTGGGACAACCAGATGCTGTTCTTCGGTCAACGCGGCTTTCGTGTGATTGCTCACGACCGGCGGGGACACGGACGCTCCAGCCAGGGCTGGGACGGCCATGATATGGATCACTATGCCGACGACCTGGCGGCGCTGATCGCACATCTCGACCTCAAGAACGTGATTCATGTCGGTCACTCGACTGGCGGGGGCGAAGTGGTGCACTACCTGGCTCGCCACGGCGAAAGCCGGGTGGCAAAAGCCGCCATCATTAGCGCAGTGCCCCCCCTGATGCTGAAGACGGCGGCCAACCCGACCGGTCAGCGCAAGGAGGTGTTTGATGGATTGCAGGCGCAACTCGCGGCCAACCGAGCCCAGTTCTACTATGATGTGCCGGCTGGACCGTTCTATGGTTACAACCGGCCCGGTGCGAAATCCTCTCAAGGCGTGATCTGGAATTGGTGGCGCCAAGGCATGATGGGAGGCACCAAGGCGCACTATGACGGCATTGTCGCCTTCTCCCAGACGGACTTCACCGAAGACCTGAAGAAAATCACCGTGCCAGTCCTGGTCATGCATAGCGAGGACGATCAAATCGTGCCTTATGTCGCCGCAGGACCGCTGTCGGCAAAGTTGCTGAGGAATGGCACATTGAAAACCTACAAGGACTTTCCGCACGGTATGCCCACGACCGAGGCCGACACGATTAACGCCGACCTGCTTGAATTCCTCAAGAAACCCAAGCAAGCGGCCGCATAGCACCAATCCGGCCTTCACTCTGATGTGAAGGCCGGATGTTCTGACCGGCCAATGCAGCAGTTGTTAACGACACTTATTTCCCGACGTTGTCGCGATTGCTCGGCGTTGACGGGCACAACGCCGGCCGATACTGCATTTAGACACCCTGATACACCCATCCCGAAAACGACTTGGGACTCTGAAAGCCCTGTCCCCACTCCGCATCGTAGCGCGCGGTGGGTTTGGCTGCGATTACTTCTTCCAAAGTCTTGCCCTGCTTCTTTAATTTTGCGACTTTCTCGCGCGCCTCTACTAGCACATCGCGAAACAGCGTTAGATCGGCTTTCCCCCCGACTGCGCCATGGCCTGGAATCACGACCGTAGTTGCGCTTGCCGTCGCAAGGTTCGCTTCCGCTGCACGAATCTGACCATCGATGCTGCCTCCAGTCGAGTAGTCGACAAAAGGATACTCGCGATTCCAGAACGTGTCTCCGGTGTGCAGAACATCAGCCTCGGTAAAGTGTACTGAGATGTCCGAATCGGTATGAGCTGGGGCGTAGTGCTTGAGGGCGAGGGTCGAACCGTTGAAGTGAACAGTGTACTCGTCCTGAAAAACAGTTGTGGGGATGGCTCCGGCGGGTGCGGCCGGAAATGTGTAAACCCAGCCTTCCACGCGCGTGTCCACCGAAAGACGTTTGCGGGTATTCTCGTGAGCCAAAATGCTTGCGCCCGCCTGATGGAACCAATCGTTGCCGCCGGTGTGATCGAAGTGCCAGTGCGTGTTGATGAGTTGCTTGACGGGATCCGCATTGATGCTGGCGAGAGCCGCCGTAACGTTCGGCCGTGAGGTGACGACTTCGGCATCGACGAGAAGCTTTCCCTCCTGACCAGTAAGAACGGCGATGTTTCCGCCGGGGCCAAGCAGGACGCTGATATTGCGCCGAAGCACCTGCACTGTGACCTTGGCTGTGGCGGATTCCTTAAGAGCGATTTCAACCAGGCCTTTCTGCGCAAAGAGTCGGGGTGGAGTGAGACACACCGCCGCAACCGCGACCCCACTCGAAATCAAAAACTGACGCCGCGAAACTTCGTTGGCTACCCGGATGCTCATAATTGGCTCCTGTTCCGTGCTTCTGCACTTCCACTGGAGTGTGGTCCGCGCCCCCGCGAAGAGTATAACCGTGGCAGCTAACACGATGGAAACGAAAACAGGGAGATGCGGAATACCGAGATAAGACTATACGTTCGCGCCCAAGGCAAGCAGTCGCCAACCGCTACCCTCATTGACCACGGCGAGTTGTCCGCAAAGTCGTCGGGCCCGTCGCTGGCCGCGTTGTTGCAGACTTCTTCCCGCGGGCCATCTTGTGGCGAGGCGGCCGATTCCATCCGGCAGGAACTGACCGCCTGCCGAGCAGCGGGTGAAGTTGCGATGCGCCGGCGTTTCGACCGTGCGAAATCAGAAGGTGACCTACCGGCCAATGTGAACCCTGCTGATCTTGCTCGCTACATCGCGACGGTCCTCTACGGAATGGCAGTTCAGGGAGCGAGCGGCGCAAGCCGAAGTAAATTACAGCCCTAGTCGAGATGGCGCTGCGAACGTTGCCGATGTGAGGCAGTCCGTGGTCCACTTTTGTTACCCACTGACGCTTGTGACCGGCAGACGACCCTTTCGCGGCATAATGGTTCGCATGGATGAGGCGATCCGCACTCGACTGCCTGTATTGCCGGAGGCGGCCCGGCCGGTATGATGTTGGCCCTACTTCTCGCCCGCATGGGCGAGGAGGACAATACCACCAACGGCCGTAACTACTAGGATAGTATGGAAAGCTCGCCACCGATCGGGGAAACTGCTGTCAATTGGCCGATAGCGTGCGACCGTCCACGTCACGATCTATTTGGCGATAGGATCCTCAACAGACGCGGCGACAAGGACGGCTGCTGCCCACAAGTCGGTGACACGGCGAGTCTAGAATTTTAATGGATTAAAGTTAGTTTCTTTGTCGAAGTAATCTACATTTTCGATTCTCTTGAGCCACAACGATGCTTTGAGCGTTACCGGCAGCAACAGAACCTCCAGACTGACTTTTGTAAGGCTTGCGACGACAATGCTTTTTGTTAGTAGGCGTGTCGGTATCATCCCCCACAGACCGAAGATGTAGAAGACGGCGGTGTTCACCATTTGTCCGCATAGTGTCGAAATCACGAAGCGCGACGACATATAACGCCCGCTAGTCCACACCTTCATTTTTGCCAAGACATAGTTGTTGGCGATGTCCCCAGTAAACATCGCAACGGTGCCAAACAAGACCAAGCGGGGCGCCGCGGATAGCACATCAACGTACGATTGATTATTTGTCATAACCGCGGAGGGCGGATAGAAAATCACAAATTCGAAAATTGCTATCACCGAAAGCTGCGCGAAGATGCAGTACCACAAGACCCGCCGCGCGACCGCGTAGCCATAAACTTCGGTCATGATGTCGGCAAAAATATAGACAAAAGGAAAGTAGTAGATGGAAATCGAGATGGGGATTCCCATGACGTCAATCAGCTTGCCAGCAGTGGGAATGCAAATGATGGCGAAGAAGACGTTCCACAGAACAATGTGGTTCAGGAATTTATAGTTCTGCATCCGCCGACCGCTCAGTTTGGCTATTTGTGCCAGTCTTACAAAAGAGCTCGCTAGGAGCTTATCAAAACAAATCTTAGACACGTGCCAAGGCTTCGCCAACTCGCTCTTCAAGACATGGTAGTGCCAACCGCCTAGATGTCGGGGTGCCACGGGCTAAGCGTACGGAGCTGAACCGGATGGCACTCCAGCACTCGAATTGGCTGGCCGGTCTAATCGAAATTATCTCAATTATGGAAATCTAATTTCCGGCTTTGCCCTCTAGTGCGAGGCATGGTGTTCACCTACTCTGCCCGGCAGTTTACTTTCCATTTCAATCACAAGGAGAACCAGAAATGAGCAAGTTGATATTTCCATTCATGTTTGTTGCCGTTCTGGCTGGTCAAATCGCATTCGGACAAGAATCATCGCAGCCCGCCCCGAAACAGCCGTCTGCATTAGCTGGAACCGATTCGCCCGAAGCGTTGCGCGAACACGTTCCCGTATTACCTGCGGTGAGGGCGAAATACTGGAATATCGATCTTGCAGTCGGATACGGGGTGAAGGATTTCGGAAAGGGTGTTTTCGCTCTTTCTGACAACGGTTGGCAATCCGCCTTCCTTGTGACCGATGCTGGAGTTATCGTTTTCGATGCGCCGGCCAGCTATGGCAAACACATTCCGGAAGCCATCGCTAAAGTCACGAACAAGCCGATCAAGATGCTGGTCTATTCGCACATACACAAAGATCATATCGGCGGTTCCGTAGCCTTTAAGAGCATCCCAGGCTTGCGGATTATCGCCCTCGATACCGTCAGCGACTTTCTGAAGGAAATGAACGATCCGAATCGGCCGATTCCAACGGAGACGTTCAGAACTTCGAAGACGATCAAGTTCGGCGGCAAGACCGTGGAACTCACGCGGCATAATTACCACTCCAACGAAGGCGATCTGTTCATCTATGTCCCTGAGGCGAAATTCTTGATGGCTGTGGACTCAGTGACATCCGGATACGTACCGTTTCAGGACTTCGATCTGACGACCAACTTCCACGAATATACGAAGATGTTCGACGAACTCCTCGCCTACAAATTCGACAACTTTGTCGGCGGCCACCTCACCGATACCGGAACTCGGAAGGATGTTGAGCTCACCAAGGAATACACGAACGACGTGTACCAGACCGTGAAGCGAATTCACAACGGCATAAATGAAAGGGCGTTCGATGCTGAGATTGCCAAGACGATCGGCCCGGACAACGAGTTCTTAACGTTCAAGGCCTTCCTGGACAAAGTGACACGAGATTCTGTTGCTGAACTTGAGCCTCGCTGGATCAATCGCCTGGCCGGCGTCGACGTTTGGCTGCCAAGCCATGTGCGTAGTGCTCTAATCTACGTCCGGTGGGACGATAAGGAATGAAGGATCGGCAACGCGAGGAGGGACAACCCTCGACGCACCGGAGATTCCACTCAGGACGGAAGTGAGGGAAAAAGCGTCGGAGCCATTTGGGTCGCGAATTCCTTAAACACTCGCACGGGACGTGTGAGGTAACGATTGCCCACATGGACCACCCAGAGATTAAAGACGGTGAAGTGCCATCTCGGCATGACCTCAACAAGGCGCCCGTCGCGCAGCAACTCAGGCTGCACCAATGGCGGAAGATCGCCGATGCCGGTGCCCGCCAGCAATGCAGTCGCAAGGCCAGCATAGTCGTTCATCGCAAGGAAAGGTTGAAACGTCAGCGTTTCCTTTTTCCTCCCGTTTGTATGAACAAAGCTCCATGTCTTTGTCGGCGTCCAGAACGAGAAAGCCAGTAGCCGATGTTCCAGCAAGTCTTGAGGCTTTTGAGGCCGCTTGCACTTTGACATATAGCTGGGGCTTGCTACGAGTTGGTGACGGTAGGTGAGGATTCTACGCGCGACGAGCGCCGAATCTTTGAGTTGTTCCCCGACCTTGAACGCCAGATCGACGCCTTCGGTGATTTGATCGACGATCCGGTCCGTGATGAAGACTTGTACCCGGACCTTCGGATATGACGCCTGGAATGAGCCGATCAGCGGTGCAAGCAACGAGTCGGAGATGCTGGGTGGCGCGGAAAGTCGCAGTTCGCCTGAGACGTTTGACAGATGGTTTGAAGCGACGTTGTCGACCGCTTCGTTGAGTTCGACGGTATGGCGAGCGTGTTCGAGAACTTCGGACCCAACATCAGTCAGCCGCAAGCTGCGCGTCGAGCGTTCGAGCAAGCGCACACCGAGTTCGTCCTCAAGGTCGGCGACGCGACGGCTGACGGTTGAGGTCGGCATTTTCAAGAGACGCGCGGCTTCCGAAAAGCTTTTCGCTTCAACTACTTTGGCGAAAATCATGAGGGAATTCAGGTCCGTCATCACGATTCTCCCGCTCCGGCAGACCTCCGAAAGTCATTTACGCTGAATCCCAAGGATTTCACCGAACATAGTACGACCTCCCGGACTCGCGGTTCCGTAAAGATTATCCCAAATTCGGAAAATACATTTGCTGGTTCACCCTCTAGTCAGGCCGACGTGGTCCGCCTACACTACGGTTGAAAACGCCGTCAAAAGCCAAGGACCGGTTTCATGAATGCAAACGAGAAGGCAGTTGCCGCAGTACTTGCAAAGTATCAGGAAGCGTTGAATCAATCCGATACCGGTGCAGTAATGAAACTCTACGCGGCGGACGGAGTATTTATGCCGCAGAACAGCCCTTCCAGTGTTGGTGCTGAAGAGGTTCGCAGGGCTTATGACGCGGTGTTCAGAACCATCAAGCTAACCGTCAAGTTCAACGTAGCCGAAGTTGTGGAAATGGCCCCGAATTGGGTATTCGCGCGCACAAATTCGGCCGGCACAGTCAAAGTGCTCGCGTCGGACGCGGGCGGTCCGGAGGCCAATCAGGAGCTCTTCCTGTTTCAGGAAATCGACGGAGTCTGGAAGATCGCGCGCTATTGCTTTTCTACAACCAAGCCGGAGCGCGCATAAGGACTAAGAGGGCGAACGATGGCCACGATGAAAGCGGCTGTGATTCGTGAAGCAGGTGGTCCCGACGTTCTCAAGATTGAGAGTCTTCCGATCCCCACTCCGAAGAGCGGGGAAGTTTTGATTCGCGTAAAGGCATTCGGGCTCAACCGCTCCGAGATGTTCACGCGGCAGGGCCATTCTCCCGACGTGAAGTTCCCGCGAGTTCTAGGCATCGAAGCGGTCGGTGTGGTCGAGGCAGCGCCCGGAGGCGAGTTTCGCAAGGGCGATATCGTCGCGACGGCGATGGGCGGACTAGGTCGGCAATTTGACGGCGGCTACGCCGAATACACCTGCGTGCCTGCGCGCCAGGTGCAAGTTATCAAGACTGAACTTCCGTGGGAAACGCTCGGAGCCATCCCCGAAATGCTGCAAACGGCGTGGGGTTCCCTGTTCAAGTCGCTGCGCCTCGAAAAAGGTGAACGTCTGTTGATCCGCGGTGGCACAACTTCCGTTGGGTTGGCGGCTGCCGCCATCGGGAAGAAGCACGGTGCCTTTGTCGCGGCGACCACTCGAAACCCGGACCGCGAAAACCTGCTGCGTACCAGTGGTGTCGATCAGGTGTTCATCGATACCGGCTCAATCGCTGAACAGGTCATGGAAGTCTGTGGAAACGGTGTCGACAAGGTGCTCGAACTGGTCGGTACGACGACGCTGAAAGATTCGCTTCGCTGCGCCAAACAGCACGGCATCGTGTGCATGACTGGGATCGTCGGCAACAAATGGTCCTTCGATAATTTTGCCCCAATGGAGGCGATACCGACTGCAGTCAGCCTGACCACCTATGCCGGCGAATCGGAAGATTACATGCGGACGCCTCTTGAGGATCTGGTTGAACAGATCGCTGCGGACACACTGCGCGTCCAGATCGGCAAAGTTTTCCGTCTTGAGGAGATCGTCGAGGCACATCGATGTATGGAAGAGAATAAAGCGGGTGGAAAGATCGTGGTGCTGACTTAGGGGCACCCGGATGCGTCCATGCCCCCCGAAACTGCGACGCCATAAGTCATCGAAAACGCTTCGAGCGTCTCCGCTCGAAGAAAAGGTGGTCATGATGTCCCGATCGAATCAGAGTGCTGAACTGAAGCTTGTGGTGACGAATACCCTTATCGTTAGAGACATACAGAGCTCAGTGGCATTTTATCGCGATGTCCTAGGCGCCACGGTGCTGCGGGAGGGCGAACCGACGTTTCTGCGCCTCGGCAATGTTTGGCTGACTATCAACCGCGGAGGCGGTCCGACCGACGATAAGCCTGAAGTCGTGGCATCGCCGCCACGCGATCCAAACGTTCTAAGCATTTTTCTAAACCTTCGCGTGACGGACATCAGTCGCTACTACGATCTTTGGTCTTCGCGCGGCGCGAAATTCATCACGGAGCCTAAAGTCCATGCGACCGAACTGCGGTGTTACATGCGGGACCCGGATGGGTATCTCATTGAAGTTGGACAGACGACGATGACTACCGATCCCCTAGCCTTGTACACATAACTCTGACGAGGCAGGACTTGCTTCGCAAGGCAGCGTGCCAAAGTCGAAAGGAGTGACGCTATGGCGTCTCTAGTGATGGTCGCCTCAGGTGCGAATGTGTGGACGATGAAGAACGCCAAACCTCATCCGACGGGGTTTTGGGCCGAAGAATTTGTGACGCCTCATCGCAAGTTCACGGAAGCTGGACTCAAGATCACGGTCGCAAGTCCCGGCGGGGTGGCTCCGACCGTTGACCCGTTGAGCTTCAACCTTGCTTACAACAGCAACGACGCGAACAAAGTCCAGGAGCAGCAGGGCGATATGAAGCAACTGGGTTCCGCGTTTACGTCGCCCATGTGCGTCGAGGACATCGATCCGGATCGGTTCGATGTCATTTTCTGGTAGGCGGTCACGGCCCGATGCAGGACATGGCTGTGCATCCGACCACCGGTGCAGTGCTCGTCGCGATGCTCGACAATCCAAAGAAGCTCGTCGCAGCCGTGTGCCACGGGCCCGCCGGTCTCCTGCCGGCGTCACGTCCGGACGGAACATGGGCACTTAAGGATCGGCCGCTCACCGGCTTCAGCAATGAGGAAGAAACGCCGGCGGGTTTTGCCGGAAACGCGCCGTGGCTCTTGGGAGATCGCCTCCGTATTTCCGGCGCGCGTTACATCGCAAAAGCACCCTGGACATCGCATGCCATCGCCGACGGCAACCTCATCACGGGTCAGCAGAACTATTCGGCGGTGTTGGCAGCCCAGGCGTCGTACATGCAGGTGTGGACGATGGCCAGCGCCCGGGCCATAACAGGCGCGCCGAGCTTGGCGTCCCGGATGCCGTGCAGGGTAGCGGAGTTCCAGCGAAGTGCAGAATTGCTACCATTTTGCGGGAGCGCATGTGTGGTGAATAACAGAGACAGAACACATAAACCTATCCTGCCCGTCAGGCGTTTCCTCGGTTGGCAGTACACTTGTCCCTTCACCTTTCCCGGCGATTGAGCATCGCCGCTGCATCCGCGATCTTTTAAAATAATCACCAAAACCAGGGCGGTTCGCCCTTTCATTTCGCTTGTACCCCCAGGAGCGCGGATGGCGAATATTCTGACGAGGTCGAGGAACCAATTTCCTTCATTATAGAAACTATCTGTCCGGCGACCGGCTTAACGGTTTCGTTCTCAAGCCTTGCGTGGCCGACGAACACGAGCGAACCGTCCGGCGGTGTAGAAACTTGTGGAAAGGCCACTCGGGCAAGTACACGAACCGACTGGCCCGCCTTGAGCTTTGCCAGCGTTCCGGAGATCGAGTTGCTGCCGTATAAGTTTATGTGTCCCGCCAACGGGCTCGCCTGCGCCTTGTCGGAGGTCACGTAGAGGCTCAGGGTCGTGACCGTGTAGGTGCTCCGCGCGTCCTCTGGCTCGAAGTCGCCCGAATTCGGCGAGATGGGTAGTGCAATCTCCTCCTTTCCCGAATTGTTGAGAATGAACTCAACCAGAGTTCTCCCACTCTCGTCAGGAGAGGAACCGTGCGTCTCGATCGCCAACAAGATGGGCAGCTTGCGCCCTATCCCGCCGCCGCTTCCGGAGGTTGGCTCTCTAAGTCTTCCGTGCACCGGTCCGGTTGCGTCCACGGTTAACTGCGCCGTTACCGTCATTGCGACGAACATCAGCGACACGCGGAATAGGAGGAATATTGCCTTCATTTTTTACTCATTAGTGGCAGTACGGTGTTGGCTGGCCGCTGCAAGATTTATAAGGACTATAGTTGAATGTCCCGCAGAGAGCGCACGCTTGACTGGAGTCCTTATCCACCAAGCCGCCGTAGGGTTCGACTGCAACCGCCTGCGCGATTCTGTTCAAGCTGCGTTGCCGGCCGTCTGGGCAAAGGTGTTTCCGGTTGAACCGGGCAGTGCGGTGGTTGATTCAAGAACTGTGCCGATATTGTTGTTCATGCCAGTGTTGGCGAAACATCCGAAGTCCACTTCTTTCCCGGCGAGTTTATAAGGGAGGCTACGCCGAGCAAGAATGTCACCTTGTCAGATTTCGTTATGCAGGGATGACGTCACATTATTAATGCTGCGGGACAGAGCAAGAAAGGCTTGCAGTTCCGGTGCAAGCAATCCTTGCGGTCCATTGGAGCAGCAAGACCGGACCGTCTTTTCTAATCCCTCGAATGCATGTTCGAAGTCGTCTTTTCCCTCAGATGCTTTGCCCTCCAGTCGGTCTGCCATACCGTCCAGCCTCGTGGCTAAATGATTGTCAAACTCCCGCTGCGCTGCACGTACGGCCGGCGGTAATTCGAAACCAGGGAGCTGGAGACGAAATTTCAGTAACAAAAGACGTGTCACTAAAAACGTTTGCAGTGGCGGTTGCCACTGCCGGATTCGACTGCGCAATGCAAGATCTTGCTGCCGGGACGATCGGAGATCAAATAGAACTCCGTCGGCCAGACTTCTCACGCTGTCGAAGTTCCCGTTGATCGTCTCTCGCAGAGAATAGCTTCGCCAAGTTCTCTCCGTTCCGGGAAGCGGTTCCCTCACAAGTTGAGCCAGTAATCGCAGATTGGAAATGAATATCCTCTCCATTTCTACCGCAGATGGAGAACCCCATAGCTGGTCAAAGACGAGCCACATTATGAACAGTCCAAGCAAGATACCTACGACGCGGTCTCTTGCTACGGAGAGCGACGTCTGCACCGCGAATTCCTGCACGTTGATCAGATAGAAAGCAAGAGCGACCTGCAAGCCGAAGTATGACAATCGAGGACTGCATGTCATAAACCAGGAAGATAGAGCCGTGACGAGTATGAAAAGAACCGTGAATCCAGCAATCGAATCGAGGTTCGGCAGAATGAATATTTGTGAGCCGATCCCAATAACAAAGCCACCGATTAGGGCACCCGAGAAACGCAGCATCTGCTTCTGTCGAGATACGCCGATGGTGGAAAGCGCCGTCAGCAGGCAGGTGGTCACCGCCGTGCTTATGCCGGGCCAGGCGATGGAGTTATAGATGATGTAGCTGACGCTCGCCGCAACGCAGCCTTTCACTGCAAACTTAAAGTGCTCCGGATTGACGAGCGCATCTGGGACGACAATCTTCAGTCGTGGTGTGTCATCTGAAAGCAGAAAGTACTCTTCCATCGATCGGGAACCGGTTAAAGCTTGCGGGATGAGCGTAACCACATTCTCCATCTCGCACAGCAGCGGAACGCGGCGCGAGTGCTTGTAGTTGGGACTGAACTCGACCGAGACTGGAATTCGCCGCTTTATCAGATCAGTGCGGATGCTTGCGAGGGTCATGGCCAGGTTCCGCAATTGGTTCTGATCGCTGCTGGAAGGCTGGAGGCTGAGTTGCGTCAGGCTTGCAGCAATATCGACGAGCCTCCCAACCAGTGCGACAACCCCACTCATCTGCGCGGTATACTCCTTCGAATAGTCAGAGTGCCGCAAGACGCGCCGCAATGTTGATGTTCCGAGCATGCCCATCCTGGTGATTTTCTTTTCCGTTGCCTGATCAACAGGGCGGTCCTCGATGTAACAAACGAGCAAACTCTCGACCGCAGCCAACCGTTCGGCAACGGGCAGAATGATATCGTCTCCGGGTCTCACACGCGCAAGGGCCCACTCCACTGCTGCCGTAATCAAAACTCCGACCGATGTTGCCAATGTCAGCCTAAGCGTATCTTCCACATTGGTTTCGGCTGATAAATGGCGGTCCCACAAAGGAACTCCGATGGCGATCACAATGATGAAGGTAGTAGACGCACCGTAATTGGTCATGGTGCTCAGCAGATAGAAGGCCAGGAAAAAAGAACCGATGATCCATAGAAAATGCAGGATTGGAACGTTGATGACAAACCGAGCCGAGACTAAGACGTAAGCCGTGCCGAGACCGGTGTAGAGCAGCAATGTTCCGGCCGACTGTAGAGTGGCCCGCAGATTCTCACGAGAAATGAGAAGGGCAAAAATCGCGGCTTGGAACCCATAGGGAATACGGAAGGTCATGCAGATGATCATGGCGAGCGTCGCAGCCAGCACCATCCGCGCTACTATTCCTGCTCGCCCTGGATACGGAGCTAACTCCACTTTGAGAAATTCCCAGAACCAAGCCACTACGCCGGGCGACTCGTGTGGGCTCTGAGCAACGGTGGCCATTTTCAATCTCCGCGAATGGTGACGATAGCTGACTCGCCAATTCGAAATAAATCAGAAGGCGGGTCGGACACGCGCACACGAACGGGGTATCTAGAGGCCAAATGCACCCAGTTCAGGGTTCTCGGCACGTCCGGCAGCCCCGGTTGTAAGGTGCCAATAATGTCCGGGTCCGGTGTGACACCGAAACCTATGCTTTCAACGACGCCCGAAAAACGCAGGTCGGGCCTCGACAGCACGTATACGTCAGCGTGCATTCCAGCTGTAATGCGTTTGAGCTGGCCTTCACGGAAGTTGCCTATTGCCCACCAGGTGCGCGCGTCAATCAGCGTGAACAATTGCTGACCCACGTGCGCATAGGCACCCTCAGAAATGGTGAGATTCGTCACACGGGCATCGAACGGCGCATACACACGACAGTTCGTCAAGTTGTACTGAGCATTCTTTACCGCTGCCGCCATTGCCCCGCGCTGGTTGATTAGCGGCTCAAGCGTTGTTACGGCATGCTGAGTTTGCTCGTGTTGTGCGATAGCAGCGTTCAACGCCGCCTGCGAAAACTGCAGGCGGGACTCGGCCTGTCGCAAAGCTTCGGATTCTGCCAATTCTGCGGTTCTCGCTCGATCTACTTGATCTACCGTTACAAACTGCTTTGTGAGCAGTGGTTCAAGACGATGCAGATTGTTGCCCGCATAGGTCCATTCCGCACGTTGGCGGTTGACCGCGCGTGCTGAACTCGCCACGTCAGCCTCGGCGCTGCGAATGTTGGCCTGCGAGACAGAAACTGCGCTGACCAATGCTGCTATCTTTCGGCGTTCGTCTGAGATCTGACCTTCTAAAGCGCCTTGCTCGGAAATGGTTCTTTCCAGCGCGTATTGATAAGGGCGTTCATCAATTTCGTAAAGCAGTTCGCCCTTTTTTACGAACTGGTTATCACGCACGTTCAGGCGGATGACGGGTCCATCTACTTGCGGCGCTATCCCGATGAAGTTCGCAAAAACCGCCGCGTCGTCCGTTCGCGGATAGTGATTCGCGCGATAAAGGGCCCCTGCACCGAGCACCGCTGCCGCCAGTGCGAAGCCGATACTGAGTCGGGGGCTCAGCAGCTTTTGGGGTTTCGTATTCGTGTCAACGGCCATAATCGCTCTTCCTGACTAGTGAAAGAAGACTAGCCACAGCGCGAATGTGAAAAAAGCGGTAAAGCTCGGATAAAAGATGACGGGTAATGCAACATTTATGTTGAATCGCAAAAGCATCAATCGCCCGGCAGCTGTAAACAAAATCGCCACCACTAAACAAATGAGCCAAGCGGGGAAAAATGAACCCAGGATGTCCACGGCGGGTGCTCGTCCGCACCCCGTAAGCAGCAAGGGAACGAATGCGAATGCATAGTGCGCAAATCTTTGGTTGCTGCGTCCGGTCACGGTAGAAACCTCGCCTTGTTGAGCTGAACGGAATCCCCGGTTCGGAAAGCCAAGTCTGCGAGCGCGGTGAGCACCTGCGTCCGCGCCAGTACGTCGGCCGAGCGGGCTTGCGCAAGTGTCCGTTGGGCCGCGGTTACGTCTAGCAAACTCCGTACACCATCGTTGTACGATTCGAGCGCGGCACTATAAGACTGGTCGGCCGCTTGTAAGAGAGCAAGCGCTGCCTGTCGCTGGCGAAAGGCGGTATTCAGATTCGAATAAGCGGCCCAAACCTCATCAGCGATTTGGTTGCGGGCAACATTCGCTTGTGCTTCTGCCGCGTGAACGTTGGCCCGCTCTTGTGCCAGCTTGTTTCGTCTTGCGCCCCCATCAAATACGGTCCACTGGAGATTGAAAGTCACTCCGCCGACCAAGTCTCCCGTGTGCGACCATGGGTTCGGCTGCTGCAAGCCATACACCGATTGCGCGACTGGGGTGGCATTGACGATTAGTTCAGGATAGTATGCCGCGCGCGCTTCCTTGACTCTTGCATTTGCAGATCTTATTGCAGTCAGCTGCTGCATCAGATCGGGGCGTTGTTTGAGTGCCCGGCTGATCGCCAGACCGACCGTATCGCCAATCGACTCGGGAGTCGGGACCTGATCGAGCGGTTTGGCGTGAATTACGGCGGATGCGGACGTCCCCATTGCAGTCGCCAGATCTCCTCGCGCGATCTCCTCAGCTCCTAGTACAGCTTGCAGATCATAATCCGCCTGTGCCGTCGCGCTCCGCGCTTCCAATAGGTCGGGCAAAGTTGCGAGACCGTGTGCCAAGCGATCTTGCGCAGCTTGTTGAACTGCTTGCGCGTTGGCAAGGCTCGCGCGCGCAGCGTCTTCCTGCCCTACAGAACGTAAAAGTCGATAATAAGCTTGCTCTACTTGGTAAATGATGTTGCGATGTGTGTCATTGAATGCGAAATTGGCCGCCAGAAGCTCCGTCTTCGCCGCACTGATTCGACCGGATCGGGCGCCGAAGTCGAAGACGGTGTAGTTGAGATCGAGCCCGACCTGAAAGTCTTGGATCGTCTGGGGGAGGAACTCATTTCCAAACAAAATATTCGAGCGGCTTGTTTCAGAGAGAACAGCCGCCGCTAACGTGGGATACAACTCACTGCGTGCAACTCCCAGAGCCGCGGCTTGAGCACGGGCACGTTCCCATGCGACACGAGTCTCAGGATTGTGCGCTTCAGCCAAATCGACCAACTCCGCTAGTGAATAAGTCCTCGTCGGATCGATGTCGAATCTGAAAGCCTGAAAATTGCTCGCATCGGCTTCAACAGTTCGCTCCTCTGCCGAATGCCATGGGTGGCTGGGCAAACCAGGCGCACTCTGAGCGAGAGCGGAGGCCGCATACGCCAGAAGAAAGAACGAAATTGCGGTAAGCGCCCGAATGCCGACCATAAGTACTCGAAAGAGTGACACTGGCGTTGGGTTCCATCCGGCACCTTTGCGACACGTGAGCACGCTGCTGTCCCCTCGTACTTAGCGCCAGAGATTCGTATCTGCCAGATCAATCAACTCGTCGCCGTGTCCGCTGAGAACCGCTTTCAGCGCAAACAGGCCAAAGCCCTTTACTTGCTCAAGGGTTATCTTCGGGGGCATCGAGAGTTCCTGACGGCTAACCGGAACTTCAAGCAGAGCAGGTCCGTCATGTTCCAGGGCAGCGGCGATCATCGGCCGAATCTGATCAGGCGTTTCGGCTGTCAAACCCAAGAGGCCGGCCGCCTCGGCCATTTTTGCGAAATTAGGGTTCTGCAGATCCGTTCCAAAGTCGACAAGGCCTGCTGCCTTCATTTCCAGCTCCACAAAAGCCAGTGAGTTGTTCTTGAAGACTACAATCTTGACTGGCGCCTTCAATTGCCGGAGCGAAAGCAGATCGCCCATGAGCATGGCAAGCCCGCCGTCGCCAGACAGCGCCACAACCTGCCGGCCAGGATGACTAACCTGTGCACCAATGGCCTGCGGCAACGCATTTGCCATTGACCCATGGTTAAAAGAGCCCAGCAATCGCCGCTTTCCATTCATCGTCAAATACCGCGCAGCCCAAATCGTTGGTGTGCCCACATCGCAAGAAATAATCGCGTCATCGGACGCAAGCTCGTCGAGCGTCCTGACGACGTATTGAGGATGAATCTGTTGTCCGCTGGATCCCGGCACGGCCAGCGCATCGAGATCCTTGCGCGCTACGCGATAGCGCTCAAGCGATGCCTTCAGATGATGGTCGTTACTGTTTTGCTTCAGTCTTGGCAGAAGAGCCTGGAGGGTCACCCGCGTATCGCCGACAAATCCATAGTCGACCTTGGCACGGCGCCCGAGCTGCTCTCCCCGGATGTCAATCTGCGCGATCTTGGCATCTCTGGGATAAAACTGTTGATAGGGGAAATCGGTTCCAATCATCAGCAGTAGGTCGCAGTTCATCATCGCGTAGTATCCGGATGCAAATCCCAGCAGACCCGTCATCCCAACGTCGAACGGGTTGTCATACTCAATGAACTCCTTTCCGCGCATCGCATGCACAATCGGAGAATTTAATTTTCCCGCCAGGGCAACCAGTTCCGGATGAGCATCCGCGCAACCTGCTCCTCCGAGAATTGTGATCTTCTTCGATCCGTTGAGAAGTTTCGCCAGGCATTCGATCTCTTCGTCTGAGGGACACAGTTTGGGTTTTGGCGGAGGGAAGCGTAGTCGTGGCGAAACGATTGTCGCCGACTGCAGGGCGACGTCCCCTGGGATCACGACGACCGCAACGCCACGACGCGACACCGCAGTCTGTATTGCGATTTCCAAGACCCGCGGCATTTGCTCGGGATGTGACACCACTTCGCAATAATCGCTGCACTGCGCGAAAAGATGCTCCGGATGCGTCTCCTGAAAATATCCGCTGCCGATTTCGCTGCTCGGAATTTGTGCAGCAATCGCGAGCACCGGTAGCCGGCTTCGATGGCAGTCGTAGAGACCGTTGATCAGATGCAGGTTGCCCGGTCCACAGCTCCCGGCGCAGACCGACAGTTGTCCGGTCAGGTGTGATTCTGCGCCGGCGGCAAATGCTGCAACCTCTTCATGCCGCACGTGAATCCACAGAAGCTGCTTCTGTGAGCGTATTGCATCAGTAAAGCCGTTAAGCGAGTCGCCGGAGACGCCGTAAACTCTCTTCACGCCCGCGCCCGAAAGCACTTCGACCATCAGTTCCGCAACCCTTTTCGCCATATCGTCACTCCTTCCTTCAGTGATTGTCGAACTCGAACTCTCCGGGCGTGAAACGGTCCCAGTTCAATCACGAACGCGGCTATTCCATCAGATCGGATGGAGGCGGCAGAAATGGGACCGTTGCAACCGGTCATGCAATCGGATTCTCCTCGAACAATCGGGCCACCATCGCAGAGTCGAGGTACGCACGAACCCGCACAATGACTCCGTCACGGAAATAGACTACCCAGCAGTAGCGATTGTCGAAGCGCAAGCCGTTCTTCGCCGTCGCTAAAGAGTGAAGTTCGACTACCGCCTCGTCGTCCTTTACGAGCAAATCCTCCACATGGAGCTGCGCGCCGTTTGGGAGAACCTGGCTCAACTTGGCGAAGGTGCCCTCTCTAAATGCCTTCTTGCTACGGTAGTGACCAGCGAGTGGATGGGTCCCTTCGACAATCCAGTCCACGTTGTCAGCCACGTGTTCGAAGAAGGCAGCTCCGTCGCCGTTTTCAAGTCCCTTGAAGATTTCGCGAACACCGTCGGATGTAATTCCCATCTGAATCTCTCCTTGTCGGTTTGTGATCTGTCTCTGTGGTTTTATTAGGCTACTTTCCGTGAGGATGACGTTCCTTGGGCCGCCTTGACGGAGCCGAGCAGGTTCATCAAGTCCCTCACCTGGATATTTTCCACCGTACGAGCGGCATCCTTGATCTCGCCGGATAGCCCCTTGTCGAGGCGACCAACCACGAGCGCGTCGAACTTCTGGACTGCGTCTTCCCAAGTGAACGGACGGGAGGCGAGGCCCGGGTAGTCCTGGACTTCGTGCTCGATTATTTGTCCACCCTGCAACCGCACGATGATTTTGGCAGGCATTTTCTTGGGATATTGCTCCGTGTATTCATGGTTCGGGCGGACCGAAACCTTCTTTAGTAACGTCTGCACGTCGGGCTTGACGATGCGCTCCGGGTTAAATTGCGCCGGCATCACGTTACCGTCAAGCAGCGCCACCGCAAGCAGGTACGGCAGGCTGTGATCCGCCTGTTCCTTGATACGAATGACTTTGTCCACGCCGTAGAGTCCACCACCGGCGAAGTCGTATGCGAGTTGGAACACGTCTGCCTCAATCGAGACAACCCTGTCGGGGTCGATTTTGTTCTGACGTACGAGTTCGACCATGCAGTGGACCGCCGACTGCGTGTGGATCATAGAGTTGTATTTTTTGATCGTGCTCTCCACGACGCCCTCGTATCCCTGCTTGTCCCAGTCGATGTTGATCTTCATTCTCAGGAGATGATCAATGCCCAACGGGCCTTCGACGACCTGGAGCGGCCCCTGCACTCCACGACGAGCCAGGAACAAAGTGTTCATGGCGCCGAGGGCCGACTGCGCCGAGGCGAGGCCCTTCCATTGCGACAGCGGCTTTGCACGAACAACGGCGAATGACGCATCGCTGACCGCAGCCATCGCGATAGCATTCGCGATCTGCTGTTCGCTCAGACCGAGCAACCGGCTGGCGGCGGCGTTGAGCGAGAAGGCCAGTTGTGAGGTGTGGTCGAAGCCGCTGCTCATGAAGTTGGCGTGATCAACCAGGCGGGATTGCACCGTGTAGCCTAATGCCACGGCGAGCATTAAATCGCGTCCGCTTGCGCCCACATAGTCGGCGATGGTCAGCGCGACCCCGAAATTGTCTGCTGTGT
>DATNKA010000944.1:0-5799 GCA_035603655.1 Candidatus Acidiferrales bacterium
GGGGGTAGCCGAAGGTTTTGCAATTTGACGATAAAATGAAATTCGTGGAAGCCGGCCCAGCGCCGACCGAAACACTTCAACTCATCACGCAGCATGTTGTGAGACAGACAGCACATTGCCGTCGGGATCCTTGAACCAGGCCACCTTGTCCCCTGTCGGAGCGGTCCATATTCCAAGCGCGTCCTGCTCGAAAAAACCGAACCGCTCGCAGTGGACTCCTTTCTCCTGCAGTTCCGCTGCCACCTTCTCGATGTTCTTAACCTGCCAACCCAGAATGGTGAACTGGGCGGGGGTGAATTGCGCCCTGGCCACCCGCACCATAATTCCATTCGCGTCAAGAACCATGGCAAAGCCGTCATCTTTTAGAAAGCGAAGACCCAAGACGTCCACGTAAAAGGCTCTCGCCTTCTCAGCATCTTTGGTGGGAACGAAGGCGACGATATTGGTTGAACCGAACATGCAGGTGCCCCTTTCCGTCGAGCGGGGATACTACTCCTCTTCGGGCGGCAGCTCAAAATCCACCAGGTTTCCGCGGAACCCTTTCGTTTTCCACGCCCCCACTGCGATCCCCACCGCCATCCAGATCGCTCCGAAGACCAGAGCTTTGGGGCTCAGACTAATCCAAAGAAAGAAACAGATGACGATGCCCAGCACCGGCGGAATGAGATTGCCGAGCTTCTTTTCTTTCTCATGCAAATAGTAGCGAACGAAGGCTGCGGCATTGACTCCCATGAAAGCGATCAGAGCACCGAAATTGAGCAGATTCGCGCCGAGATCATAGCCCGTGGTGGCTCCGGCCAGTGCGGGAAGCAAAAAGGCGCCAGCCAGCGCGAGGACGCCTACGAAAAGAACATTGTTGCGTGGCACTCTTCTCTTTGCATCGACTGCTCCGAAGAAGGATTTTGGTAGAGCATTGCTGCGGCCCATGCCGTAAAGTAGCCGCGCTGCACCCAACTGAGCTCCCATGCCCGAACCGAAGTTCGCGACCACCAGCGTGAATCCCACAATTGCAAACAAAGGCGCCCACGCGCGCCCAGCCACGAAAGTAAAAGCCGTGTCCATGTTGGGATACGGCTCCGAAGCCGGCCAGATTAACTGGGCCGCATACACTTGAAACGCGGACAAAATTCCGATTACGACACAGACGAGCACCGTGGCCAGCAAAATGTTTCGCCGTGGATTCTCGGCTTCTTCCGAGAGCGTTGAGATACCATCGAAACCAATATAAGTCAGCACCGCAACCGACGTCCCCCCTAGCACCGCCTTAGTGTTCCAGCTCAACGGATCGTAAAAAGGCCGCGTAAAGAATGCGGCTCCGTCGTGAGGATGGCCAAAAATGTAACGCGCTGCAGCTACAAAAAAGATCGCGATCACCACTCCCATGCCCGCAGCCAAGGCCGTATTTACCCGGGCGGAAGTCTTCACGCCTTGAACGTTCAATGCGGTAAAGACCAGCGCGAAGAAAACCGCCCAGACACCGTAAGAAACACCGGGGGCAAAAACATGCGCCTGTTGGCTGATCCAGATAATGCAGATCATGGGATTCAAAAGATAATCCATGACCATGCTCCAACCAGTTACATAGCCCAGCGCAGGATTAATCTCCTGCCCAACGTAGGTGAACGCGGAACCCGCGCTGGGATACGCTCGTGCCATGCGTCCATAGCTGATGGCCGTGAAAAGCATCGCAACCATGGCGATGAGAATCGTGGTCACAACGTGGCCGCGGCCGCGGTTACTGAGGACGCCGAATACTGACATGGGCGCAACCGGCTGGATGACGATAACGCCGTAAAGAATCAGATCCCAAAGCGTTAACGTGCGACGCAGGCGGGGGCCAGAGGCGGCAACAGCGGCAGTGGTAGTTTCCATGGGTCCGCCTATTGGATTACGCGGAGTGCGAAAATGTCAATATTAAAACGTTTCTATACTAGCCGGGATCGACCTACTTAGGTCCGTAATCGAACCAATAGCCGCGCTGCTCGTTTCCCGACATGTGCCGGGTGTTGTATTCCAGAAGATAGTTCACGTGTGTATCGTCGAGCGGGAATCCCTTGCGCGCGGGATACGGATAGTCGCCCATTCTGAGGAATGGAAGCGGCGCTACAAAGTTTCCTTCGGCGGCGTAGAAGTCCATATCCTTCTCGTAGCCGTTGGCCGCAAAGAAATAATCCCGGACCCATCCCTTCGGAACCGCAGGCAGCTGCGCCGAATCGAAGTCCAGGCTAACCTCGTCGCCTGATCCGAACACTACCAACTTGTCGTCCAGCGCAGTCAGCAGCGGCAGCACGTCTCCGTAGCGTGTGTAGGTTCCAGCCGGTCGCGTGTATGGACCAGTTGCGCTCGTCTTCTCATAGATGTATTGCACGTTCCCCGGCGGAGTACCTTCGATCTTCAACGGAAACCCGTGGAAGCTAAGATTAGCGTGAACAAGCGGAACCAACGTCAGACATACGTAGCGCGGGCATCCTGCCGGCTGTCCCGAGAGCCTGCCCTGAGCCTGTCGAAGGGGCGTCCCGCCCTCGGCTGCTTCTATCTTTTGTACCGTACGATCGATCAGAACGTTGTCCCAATAAATCTGCAGGTTAGTCGTGATGCGAATCTTCCGCGCGCCGAGCGGCAATCTGCCAGTAAGATCCACCGTCATGGTGCGCGGCCCGCCAGCCGGGAAACCCATATCATCGACCACGCGCGCCCAGTCTCCGTTCGGATGCAAAGCTTCGACGTAAGGAGAAATCGCCTGCACGCCCGCCTGCGAGGCGGCATACATACTGTTCGCCGAAAAGTATTCGACCTCGCCATGCAGCAGCAACCACAACGGACCGCCGTGGTAAGCCTCGCCGAGATCGAGCACCAAACTGTGCGGGTTGGCAAAGCCCTGGAATTGCGTCAGCGCAAAATCGCCGAAGTATCGATGAGCCAAAAGATCGGGTAACACGTTGTGGCCGTGCTCATCCAACGCGCCGGCGGGCGGACGCACATCTTTGCTTTTGCTCACCACCACCTTGAACTCAGGATAAGGCGGGTTCGACGCGAAATATTCATTCGGATAAACATCCAAATCAGCCGGGTGATCGACCGCCAGCAATCGTGTCTGATCAAGATAGACAGCTTCCTCCAGCGGCTCCATGAACCGGAAACTCAACTTGCCGTCTTTTTCACGAATCGCGTTGTGATCAATCTTGATGTATTCCACCGGACGCGGAACGTCGCGCTGTCCCGGCCCAACCCAGTGTCCAACCACGCCTGCGCCCAGCATGTCGGCGACGAACTCGTAGCGCTCGCCGTTCCATACAAACAATGTCGGGCAGGAACTTCCGCGGCGGTCGATCTCCAGAAATTTCTGTTCCCTGTCGCCAGCTACATTAATTTCGTCTTGTAAAACGCCAGTGGGCCATAACATGCGAACGATGTCAGCTTCCTTCGAATCGCCAAGGCCGACGGTAAGATACGGCGAATTCTGCCCCAAATATCCGGACGAACCAGCGATCTCAAACTTCTGCCGATTGCCGCCGGCGAACACTTCCACCTTAGTACCGATGGCGCTCTTGTTGTCGGCCAGTCCCTTGAGCGAAAGGCGCAGCCAGTGATTCTGATTACCGCCTTCGTTGCGCAGCAGCATTGCTGGCCCGTGATTCTGCGTGATCAGCAGGTCAGTCGCGCCGTCGCCATCGTAATCGCCGGTAATAACGGCGCGCGGTTCTTTAAGTTGAATCTTGTCGAGACCCACGTCGGCGGTTACATCCTTGAAACCATCCGCGCCGAGATTACGGAAAAGCCGCACTTCGCCCTTGCCGTCTTTGGTTTCACCGACGGCAACCAGATCGACCCAGCCGTCGTTGTCGTAGTCGATAGCAGCGACGCCGAACGCGCGGACCCAGCCTGTCTCAGGCAGGTTGGTGCGATCGAAAGTCTTGCCGTGGTTGTTGCGCCACAAAGTAATGCCAGGCTCTCCCATGTGGGTGAAGGCCAAGTCCATCCAGCTGTCTTTGTCGAAGTCGAGCACGGCTACCCCAAGTGTGATCTCAGACCGGTCTTTCGGCCAAGGCCGTCGTACCGGAAACTTCCCCTCCCGAGGATTCTCAAATATCGTTCCAGCGCCCAGTCCGGTAGCAACGAGATCGATGGCCCGGTCGTTGTTGTAGTCTGTTCCGACTGCTCCGAATGACGCTCCAATTCCTGAGAGGCCAAGGGACTCCGTAACTTCGGTAAATGTGCCATTTCCATCGTTGCGCCACATTTTGCCCTCACCGGTGTCTTCCGCAACTGAATCGCCGTGTGGTGGTTGCGCGGCCTTGTTCAAGGCACGAGTGACGTACAGATCCAGATCGCCATCGTGGTCGTAATCGATGAAGGTCAGACCGATGGCTAGATCATCATGCTTGATTCCAGCGCTTTGAGTTACGTCTTTAAATCTTCCGTCTTTTTCGTTGTGCAGCAAGAAAATCCGGCCGCCCGATGTGAATGCCAAGTCAGTCATCCCGTCGTTATCGTAGTCGCCGGCGGTGCATCCGACAGCGTGCATGTCAGGATCCAGACCTGCTTTCTGCGTAACATCTTCAAACCTTCCACCTCCTAGATTGCGATACAGACCGATGCCGCCCCTGGCTCCCATATCTGAGAGAAAGACGTCGAGTTTGCCGTCCCCGTCGTAGTCGATGAAGCAGGCTCCCGCGCCCAGCCACCCATCTTCTCCCGTCTTCTCGTTGGTCGTCGCTCTTGACACGATCCCCGCCTGCGCCGTCACATCCACAAAGCGCACCTTAATCGGCGCGGGAGCCTTCAACACCGCCGACGCCGATTCGACCGCGCGCGAGTACTGACCCTGCTCTCCATAGGCTAGACTCATGGGCGTCCCGAGTTTGTTTTGTGTGATGTACTGAAATTTCTTCAGGTGCTCGCGGGCATGGTCGATGTCGGCCGATTGTTGGTAGGCACGCGACAATCCAAATTCAGCTGAAGCGTGCAGCGGATTCAATTGCAGCGCGTGCTGGAATGCTTCGATGGCTTGCGGAAATTGTTTCGCCTGCACATACGCCGAGCCGAGAAAATACCAGGTGTCAGCGTCGCTCGGATCAATCTCAGAGACGTGACGAAAGGCATCGATCGCCGACTGGGCTTCGCCCGTATTCTTTGCGTACAGGCCGAGGTTATACCATGCTTGTGGATTTTTGGGATCCTGCTTCAATGCGTCCTCCAGCGCGGCTTTAGCTTCGTCAATCTTCTGCAGGTTCAGGAAGGCGATGCCCTCATTGAGCCTTGCTATCGCCAGCTTAGGATCGAGTTCGGCCGCTTGCTGGAAAGACTTTAATGCCTTTTCGAAAAGCTGCTGGTTCATGTAGGCGGCGCCGAGGTTATTCATGCGCGCGGCCCCGGCAGGATTCGGCTTCGGTTGCGTTTGCGGGGCGGTCGCGAACAAGCCGAATGCGGCCAGGAACATGCCGGCAAGAACGATTGAAATTCGAGGATTCATCTGCTCAAAGATTTAAACACAGAGGGGGTGAGGGAACACAGGGTAATTCATTTTCGCGCGATGCCCGCAGGTTTCAGTTCACTTGGTGGATTTCGACGATGGCCCGTACGCGCGTGCTCCAACAATTCCCTTCCCTTCCTGCACGGTGGCGGTTTGTCCGGCATCGAGGTTCGTGAGTCTGTCGACTTGCCCGCTGGGCCATTGAATCTTAATGGTATCGGCTTTGGTTTGCGCGCCCAGTCCGAAGGTGAGTACCAGTTCGCTCTGCGAAAGGTAACTTGATCCGGAGCGCAGCATCTTCCACTGCTTCTCACCTCCCGCAGCCA
>DATNKA010000945.1:0-7232 GCA_035603655.1 Candidatus Acidiferrales bacterium
TCCGGCGTTGCAACATTCGAAACTATTCCATCTATCTAAAAGACGACTTGCTCTTCGGGTATTTCGAATATCACGGCGCGGACTATGCAGCCGACATGGCGAAAATGGCAGCGGATCCCAAGACGCAAGAGTGGTGGGCCATCATGATGCCGATGCAGAAGCCGTTGGAAACACGCACCGAAGGCGAGTGGTGGGCCAATATGGAAGAGGTCTTTCACGCCGATTGATTTAACCAGGACTCGAGCTGGCGGTTAGGTTTTCAGCCCGTCAGCCTACTTTGCAAATCCTATTCATTTTAGGCAGATCATGCTATGCAAATTGTAGACACGCACCAACATCTCTGGGATTTGGATCTCTTTCGCTACTCGTGGCTCAACTCCCTTCCGGCACTGAACCGTTCCTTCCGGATGTCCGACTATCTCACGGCTGCCGAGGGACTGAGCGTGGTGAGATCAGTGCATCTGGAAGCCGATGTCGATGAGCCCTATATGCTGCGTGAGACCCAGCATCTGCTCGCGCTTGCCGATCAGCCGGACAATCCGCTCGAAGGCGTCGTGGCTTGCGGCCGGCCGGAGAGAGAGGATTTCAAATCCTACCTGGACCAGATTGCGGGTCATCCCAAGCTGAAAGGCATTCGTCGTGTGCTCCATACACAACCGGACGATGTGGGCCAGGGAGCGACGTTCATCAAGCATGTGGCCACACTCGCCAGCTACGGTCTTTCATTCGACATCTGCGTTCTCGCTCGGCAGATTCCCATCGCGATTAAATTGATTTCCAAGTGTCCGGATGTAGCTTTTATTCTTGACCACTGCGGAGTACCACAGGTTAAGGAAAACAATCTCGATCCGTGGCGCGGTTACATCGCCGAGATCGCCAAGTTTCCGAATGTCTCTTGCAAGATTTCCGGCCTGGTGGCTTATGCCGATCCCCAGAGATGGACCTCGGAGGACCTGCGACCATTCGTCGAACACGTGATCGCCAGCTTCGGCTGGGACCGCGTGCTGTTCGGCAGTGACTGGCCAGTTTGCACGCTTTCGGCCAGCTTTCGACAGTGGGTGGAGGCCTTGCAGAAAATCACGAAGGGCGGGGGCGAGATCAATCAAAAAAAGTTGTTCTCCGAGAATGCCGTCCGCGTGTATCGATTAAGTTAAAGCCCAAACTCTTTCTGAATTGTCTCGGTATGTTGTCCGACGCGCGGAGCCAGTCGCTCGCTCGTCAGTAGATCTCCGTCCAGACGAATCGGAATGCGCGTGGTAAGAATCTCGATTCCGTCTCCGTCCCTCAGAGTCTGTATCATGGCAAGTTGGTGAAAGGCCTCACTGGCACAGAGTTTCGGCCAATCCAGAACTTCCGCGCACCAGATGTCGGCAGCATTTAGAATCTCGAGCCAATGCTCAGTGGTGTGCTGTTTGAGACGCTGGGCGATGATGTGCTTGATTTCATCGCGGCGGCGAAACCCGTCGGCCGGATCCGCACTTTCCTCGAGCGCAGGCAAATCAAGCAACTTGCCCAGGGTCGGAAGATGGGTCATAGCCAGCGCCAAATAACCGTCGTCTGTGTCATAAACTCCATAAGGCGCCGCCAGGTAGGCGTGCGCATTGCGGAACCGGCTTCGGCGCGGCGGACGACGCCCGTCATTCAAGTGCGTGGTGAGCACCTCAAATTGGAAATCGAGCAACGCCTCAATCAGACTGGTTTCCACCAATCCCCCTCGGCCAGTCACGCCGCGTCGTACCAGACACGCCAGAATTCCCTCGCAGAGGTTGTGTCCAGCCAGCATGTCGGCGATCGCCAGAGTCATCGGCGTAGGGGGATCTTCCGCATCGCCGCTCAGCCACATGATTCCTGAGCGCGCCTGCGCCAGCAGATCTTGTCCCGGTCGATCACGCCATGCTTCAGCATTTCCATAACCCGACACGACTGCGTAAACCAAACGACTGTTGATCGACGAAACCTTGTCGTAGCCGAAGCCCAGCCGCTCCATCACCCCGGGACGAAAATTTTGCACCATGACATCGGCCCGCGCAATTAATGCGCGCAATTTATCCAGGTCTGAGGGATTCTTCAGGTCGGCCGCGTAGCTCTCTTTGTTGCGGTTGATGGCGTGAAAAAGCGTGTTCTCTCCGTGCACATCGGTGTCGCTCAAGTAGAGGGAACGGCCCAGATCGCCGGCTCCGGGTCGCTCGATCTTGATCACGCGGGCGCCCATGTCCGCCAGCCGAAGAGTGGCCAATGAGCCAGAAAGAAACTGGCTGAAGTCCAGCACCAGAATGCCTTGCAGCGGCCTCTCGGGTTTCTCATCCATGTGATCTGCAAGGACGCGGCTTGGGGAAGTGGTCACCGGAAACTCCTGACACCAATCATGGTAAATTCTACCAATAAAAGAGGACTTTCATTAGAGAAATTAGTAGTAAACTAACACAGGTTGATCAACAATGGCCTCCCGGCGCAAACCCGCAACTCGACCGCAGGCGACGTCGCGGAGAAGTCGCTACACTGCTCCAGCCCTGGAAAAGGGCCTGGACATCCTGGAACTTCTCGCTTCCGTCTCCGAAGCAATGACCCACAGTGAAATCGCCGGCCGTCTTGGCCGCAGCCTCACTGAGGTATTCCGCATGTTGGTGTGTCTCGAAGAGCGAGGCTATATTTCCCGGACGGGCCCTGACGAGCGCTATCAACTCACGCTGAAGCTATTTGAAATTGTCCACCACCATCAACCGCTGCAGCGACTGATCGCGCGGGCACGCCCGCTGGTACAGGGGGTCGCGAGCAATACCGGCCAGTCTTGCCATCTGGCAATGCTCAACCATGCAGAGGTAGTCGTTGTCGCGCAGTTCGAGGCTCCGGGGATCATGGGTTTCTCCGTGCATCTCGGAGCAAACATTGATCTCTTGAACACAGCTTCCGGGCACGTGATTCTGGCCTTTCAAAGCGAAGAAGTTCGCGCCCGCGCACTGGGGGCGTGGCGCTTCCGCTCAAGAAAGCCAGTCCCGGCTGGTCTTTTCCGCCATCTGAATCAGATTCGCCAGCGCGGCTACGAAGAACTGGCTAGCTACCAGGTGCACGGGGTGGTGAACATCAGTTACCCGGTATTGAATCAACACGGCGAAGCAATCGCGGCAATGACAGTTCCGTTTCTCGCCCGCATCGGAGACACCGTAGGACCACCGCAGGTCAAAGAAGCGTTGAGCCTGGCTTCCCGCACGCTTTCCTCAGCCATCGGCGGAAAGAGGCCGAGACTTTCCGGTGGGGTGCAACCATGACGCCAAACCAGTACTTCGAAGATTTTGTAGTGGGCGCGCAGCGAGTCACCTCTGGACGCACGATTACCGAGACTGATGTCGTCATTCATGCTGGACACACCGGAGATTACTTTCCGCATCACGTGGATGCGGAGTTTGCCCGTCAGACTCAGTTTGGTCAGCGTATAGCACACGGCACGATGACCTTTGCGATCGGCATCGGTCTCACCGCCGGTCAAATCAATCCCGTTGCCTTCACCTACGGATATGACAAATTGCGTTTCCCCAAGCCGGTTTTCATCGGCGACACGCTGCGGACCCGGGTCACCGTCAAGGAAAAACAGGAAGACCCGAAGCGCAAGGGTTGGGGTCGTGTCGTTGAAGCCTGTGAGGTGCTGAACCAGCGCGATGAAGTGGTTCTATATTGCGAGCACATTTTGCTGGCCGAGAAGCGCATGGCCGCTTGATTCGGCAAAGAAAAAGACGTTGCTAAAGGGACGGAGGTTAGTGTGGGAATTACCCTCAAAGGGCTCACCTGGGATCATCCCCGCGGTTATGCTCCCTTGCTCGGAGGAATTTCCGAATACGAAGAGCAAAATCCCAAAATTAAGATCCGGTGGGACCGCCGAACTCTACGCGAGTTTGGCGAGTCTCCCATCGAGCAATATCTGGCTCTTTACGATCTCCTCATCGTGGATCATCCGTTCGTCGGCTTTGCCGCAGCCCATGATTCCTTGGTTGACCTTCGCCCCGCGCTCACCGAAGCGGAAAAACTTGATTTGGCCGCAGATTCTGTAGGTCCTTCATGGCAATCCTACTGGTACGGGAATGGTCTTTGGGCTCTTCCCATAGATGCCGCAACGCAAGTTGCATCGTATCGGCCTGATCTGTTACGAGCACTGTCTCCCGCTGTCCCCGACACTTTCGACGATGTTTTGCAAGTGGGAGAGAGAGCGCGCAAAGCGGCAAAATACATCGTGGTACCAGCGTGTCCGACGGATGCAATCAGTCTTTTCTTCACCTTGAGCGCTAGTCTCGGATACCCCATTCCCGAGGAAGGTGACCATTTCGTGGACGACTCTGTCGGTGCCGAGGTATTGGATCGACTGCACGCGCTCATCGAACTGGCCCATCCCCGCTGTGTGGAGTGGAATCCGATCCAGGTTTACGATTTCATGATCAGCGAATCCGACGCAGTCTACTGTCCGTACGGTTTTGGTTACTCCAATTACTCGAGAGTCGGCAATCCAGTGCGATTGAAGTTCACGAATGCTCCGGGGGTCGGCCCGCGCGGATGTGCCGGCACGATGCTGGGGGGAACGGGAGCCGCAATCAGCAAGCTCAGTCCGCATCCATCGGAAGCCATCGCCTACGCCAAATGGCTGGTGAGCCCGGAACATCAGCGTGGCACTTATTTTCGCGCAGGAGGCCAGCCTGCTAGCTTGTCCGCATGGACTGACTCGTCGGTTAACGCTATGGCCGACGGCTTTTTTTCCGGCACGCTGCAAACCTTGCAGACCGCCTATCTGCGGCCGCGCTTCGACGGATTTGTTCGTTTCTTCGAAGCCGCAGGAATCGAGATCAATCGCTGCTTGCGCGGAGCAGTGAACGACGCCGACTTGATCCGATGGCTGAACGAGCATTATGCCACGCGGCGAGCTGCAGCTCGCCGAATCGCCTAACAACGAAAGAGGACCCGTGAAGAATCCGAATCCTGATCCCGCTAAGCACAAGGAAATCTCCATCTGGAATGCCGAGGATTGGTTATACGAAGACTTCGAAGTGGGCAAGCGTGCGCGTTCGATTCGCCGCACGATTTCGGAAGGGGAAAGCATGTTGTTCAATGCCATCGTCCTCGACATGCATCCCTACGTCGCCGACGATGTCTTCGCCAAGGAAGAAGGAATCTTCAAAAAGCGCCTGGTTGCGGGCGCTATGGTATTCAGCCTGGGCCTGGGCCTTATGGCGCACAATAATATTCACACTTTCAGCTATGGTTACGACAAGTTGCGCTTCATTAAACCGGTCTTCGTGGGCGACACGATTTACACTGTTCGCACGCAGCTTGAAAAATGGCCCAAATATGCTGAGATGGGGATGGTGAAGGTTTCTTACGAAGTATTTAAAATGCCGGGGGAGCTTGTGCTTTACTGTGAGCACTTGCAGACGGTCAACTATCGCGATGCGGCGAATTTCAAGCCGCAACCGCAGCAGGAGTAGGCTTACTTCGAGAAAAGAGAGTTTGATGCAAGCCGAAGGACAGTTACGGAAGCTGTTGCGCCTTCATCGGGATGACAATGTCCTCATTGTCGTTTCCCCCGTACGCGCCGGGGACCGAGACCTGATGGATGGCCGCGAAATCGTCTTTACGCAAAATATTGCGATCGGCCACAAAGTGGCGGCTCGCGACATCAAGACCGGAGAAAAAGTATACAAGTGTGGAGTACCCATAGGTTCGGCGAAAGAACCTATTCCAGCCGGAGCCCACATGCATCTGCATAACCTGAAAAGTGACTACATCGCTACTTACACCCTGGACAAAGACCATGTTTTCGTCAAATAACTCTCCCCAACTGCAAGGCTTTCTTCGCTCTGACGGAAGAAAAGGAATCCGAAACCGTATCGTTGTTGCCTACCTCGTGGAATGCGCTCACCACGTAGCTCGCGAGATCGTGGATTGCTTCAAAGGTCAGCCGGTGCATCTGATCGGGTTTGGCGGTTGCTACCCTAATGCTTACGCTGACCGGATGATGACCAAGCTATGCACCCATCCGAATGTGGGAGGTGCGTTGTTGCTCTCCCTGGGATGCGAGAGTTTCAATCGCCATCGCCTCGCAGAAGAGATTGCGAAGACCGGCCGGCCCGTGAGCACCGTGGTAATCCAGCAAACGGGGGGAACGAGGAAATCTATCGATGGGGGCGCGGCGTGGGTTGAGCAGGCTTTGAAGCAGATTGCGGAAGTACCGAGAGCTCCGCTGGGCATAGATGAACTCGTGGTGGGAACCGTGTGCGGCGGCTCTGATGCGACTAGCGGAATCTCCGCCAATCCCGCGGTCGGACGCGCCTTCGATATGCTGGTCAAGCAAGGCGCGTCAACGATCTTCGAGGAAACCGGGGAAATGATCGGGTTGGAAGACGTTATGTCCGCGCGTGCAGTCACGCCTGAGCTCGGCCACGAGTTGAAAGCTTCAGTCGAGAAAGCGGCCTATTACTACCAACAGATGGGCCACGCTAGTTTTGCTCCCGGAAACGCAGAAGGCGGCCTGACCACGATCGAAGAAAAGTCGATCGGAGCGTATTGCAAGAGTGGTGATTCGCCAATCTCCGGGCTGATTAAGCCTGGTGACGTTCCGCGGAATGGTGGTTTGTATTTGTTGGACGTTGTTCCGGATGGCGAGCCAAAATTCGGATTTCCCAATATTAATGACAACGCAGAGATTGCAGAGCTGATCGCCTGTGGATCGCATGTAATTTTGTTCACAACGGGACGCGGCTCCGTAGTCGGCTCAGCCATTTCCCCTGTAATCAAGATTTGCGCCAACCCGGAAACTTACGAGCGTATGAGCGATGACATGGACGTTAACGCAGGAAAAATCCTGCGGTTGGAAGCTAGCGTCGACGAAGTCGGCGAGGAGATCTATAAAAAGGTGTTAGAGGTCGCTTCCGGGACGCAGAGCTGTTCGGAGAGTCTGGGACACCAGGAGTTCGTCCTCACCTATAAGTCTTTTGAGCCCATCGGGCCGGCTTGTTTGCCGATGTAGAGCGATGCAGGGCGAATCGTAGCACTCAGGACGCTTGCAAAGCGTCTCCTGACTGTGGGTTATCAGCAGATAATATCACTTCCGCTGGAAGGCTTCTCGCATCAATCCCTCGTTCTTAGATGTCGTTCTGTCCAGTCGAAGCATCTTGTGCCCACAGTCGAAACTGAAACGCGATCCGGTCCGTTACTCGCGGACCGCAAGATGCAGATTTTCATTCAGGACATCA
>DATNKA010000946.1:0-3908 GCA_035603655.1 Candidatus Acidiferrales bacterium
TCGCCTTTCGGCTAGCACCAGCGTTCCGTACAGCCAGACGACCAGGATTGGCACCGCAATGAGGTCTAAAAGCGTTCCTGGCTCCATCCCGCGGACGATGTCGTCCGTCAGGTGAAACGTCATGAAGAGGATCGAGAGCACGCCGTTGCATCGCTGCTGCACGGATACCTCGATCAGTTTCTCCAGCAGAGAGTTGTCGGCATGCAGACGAGATTTTCGCGTTTTCAGCTCGGACGGAGTTTTCGATAACCACAGCCACCTGCGTCTTGTAAGTTGTTGAAATTACTAATACTTTTGGACTCATAACCTCACGCTCCCAAGGATTCCCTGGAGTTTCCTGGGCATCCTTGAATATTGCAGGAGCTTTCGCAAATTGGGCGTCCGGCGCAGCAATGCACCGGAAGATCACTCGTCAAAGTCGGTGGAACCTACGTCGCGCGAGCGATAGGGCAATACCGAACCAAGCCCCTGAAGTGTTGGGGGAAGGCGTAGAGACTGGATAGCGAGCACCCCTCGTGGGTGAAGGTACAGTCCGACTCTCATCGAAAGGTGAGTCAGATCGCATAACCCAAAGGTCGGCGGTTCAAATCCGCCCGCCGCAACCATGAGCGCCACTGCCGAAATGCAGTGGCGTCCTCCTCTTTCCAAACTTCCGTTCTCCGAATACCGCCTCCCAGACTTTCCCGAAGTGCGTGAGCGGTATTGATTCGCACAAATTGGTTTAACCGCAGCCGTGACAGCGAAATCTTCACTCGAACTAAAGAACAGTCTTATAAAACGGCGGCGATACAATCCACTTCAATATCAAACCCGCCGTTCCAAGCAGGAACGTTAATAAAGATGCGCGCGGGCGGATTTTCCGGGAAATAACGCCTGTAGACGGTATTCACCGCAGGGAACATGTCTACTGAGGTGACGTAGACATTCAGCTTCAGAATGTTTTCCAGAGAAGAGCCTGCCGTTTCGACACAGAGCTTGAGTTGATCCAATACGATCTCCGTCTGACGCTCAATCGGTCCCTTGAAGATTTCTCCTGTTTTGGGGTCGAACGGCGGAGCACCTGAGACGTAGATTGTGTCGCCGTGCTTCGTCACGGTTGAAGCTGGGGCCTTGTATTTTTCCAGGTAGGTCGCCAGCGGCTCGACGCGAATGATTTCCCGTTTCATAGATTTCCTCCGATTGATAGATGCGGCGCCGAGTAACCAGGAACCGGGGAAATTCGAGGATAAAAGTAAAGCAAGACCGCTAAACATTTGTCTGCGTGAAGTCATCGGCCACGCTCGCATGCAACGTACCCAACACACGCGTCCACACGCCTTCCAATAGCGCAGGCACCCACTTTTCGGCGGGACAGCGGCTCCAACTCTGACGGAGGAAGACGAGGTCACGATTCGCTGCGCCTTTGCTCGCGCTTGCCAGCTCAAGGATGAAGAGCTACCCTCGTCCAAAGGGGTAACCGCTGACCTCGCCGGAGGTCTTCGCCTGGCGTACAACGCTCGTTACTGTGAAGAGGCATTTGTCCACGGCAGCATCCGTCGTTATTGAAGATCGAAGCGTTGGGTCGGCAGCAAGTTGCCGCATTTTATGCAGGCCATCAACAATGAGCTGCCGAGCTGTAATCATCGCGATAACGCCTGTGGCTGGCGAATTGCTATTTCGCCCATAATTCGTTGGGATTTCCCGCCTGCTAGGATTCTGTGATGCGCGATCTGGTCGTCCTTTTCATCCATTTTATCGCTACCCTAGCTCGCTTGCTCGGGCCTGGCGGGGCCCGTTCCATGGTTGCCGAGTCGCTTCTGCTCAAGTATCAACTCCTGATCCTGAATCGTTCCCGGCAACGAGCGCCGAATCTGTCTGCGTCGGACCGGATCCTTACCGGCTGGCTGGCGCTCTGGCTGCGTCCCACTCGCCTGCTTCGGTCCGCAATCGTGCTGAAGCCCTCAACCTTGCTAGGCCTTCACCAAGCCATGTGCAAGCAAAAGTACCGCATCCTGTTCTCACCCAATCGCCGTCGCAAGCCCGGCCCGAAGGGACCGAATGCAGAACTCGTCCATGCGGTCGTCGAAATGAAGGAACGCAATCCCCGCTGGGGTTGTCCGCGAATCGCTGAACAGATCGCCTTGGCCTTCAACCTTCCAATCGACAAAGACGTGGTGCGAAGGATTCTCGCCCATCACCACTGGCGGGGACCGGGCGCCGCTGGTCCGTCATGGCTGACTTTCCTGGGTCACACGAAAGACAGCCTCTGGAGTATGGATCTGTTCCGCTGCGAGTCGGTAACGCTGCGGGCCCACTGGGTCCTGGTCGTTATGGATCAATACACGCGCCGGATCATTGGCTTCGGCGTCCATGCCGGTACGGTCGATGGGGTCGCACTCTGTCGAATGTTCAACCGCGCTATTCGAGGTCAACGCTGGTTGCCAAAATACCTGAGCTCCGACCATGATCCTCTTTATAAGTTCCATCAATGGCAAGCCAATCTGCGGATTTTGGAAGTGACAGAAATCAAGACCGTCCCGTGCGTTCCCCTGTCTCATCCGTTCGTGGAGAGGCTCATTGGCACCATTCGACGCGAATATTTGGATCACATGTTGTTCTGGACGAGTGCAGATCTGGAGAATAAACTGCTCGATTTCAGGACCTACTTCAACCACCATCGCACCCATCACTCACGGGAAGGGCGAACGCCGGATACGCCCGCGCCACGACCCGCCGCCAATCTGCGCTCGTTTCGTTGGCAACCTCACTGTCGAGGGCTATATCAGACACCCATGGCTGCCTGAGTTTTCAAAGATGTGCGCTTCCTGCGATAAGCTGGTCTCCGTGGGCAAAAACTCGGAATGAAATCATTCTTGTCGGAGTTCTTCATCGCAGTGCGTTTCGTTGATCTAGCCGTTTCACTGCCTCAGTATCAATTCGCCAGCCACAAGTAGCGGTTTCGCGCATTGCTGTACTTAAAGAAATTATGTCGCTGTTCGGTGAGTGCGTCCTCGCTGGATTGCTGGGGGGCGCGTTCAACAATAACCGCTTTCTCCTTTCGTAATCTCTGATTTTCCGCTTCGAGCGAAAGCACTCGCTTCTCCATTTCTGCGATTCGCTTTTTAAGCGTAAGCACCTCTGGCGAGTCCTTAGGCAGTTTGGCAGCAGTGGAAGCCGCAATCGGTTGTTTTCTTTTGCTCGCTGCGGAGTTGCGCTCTCGCATTTCTCGCTGACCGTCCTCCAAATTGTCCATAAGCCCCCCTTGAAAATATTACACACGCTTTTTGGAAGAAATGGGAAGAGGGTTCGATACCATCGCAAGCGGTCTCTCTCAAGCGAGGGCTGTCCGTTGTGTTCTCACCGATTAATCCCACCGGTTCGCTCGTTGCCCGCACAGTTCATACCTCGCACCGCATTTTCCCCCGACTGGAAATAGATGTTTACTATCTCGACGAATGCACGCTTCGGATCGAGTCCGTACTGTTTCGCTAGTCCGGCGAGGTCACCGAAACGGAGAACGCGACAGTTTCACATTTGGCCCCAGACGCGAGACTTTAACGACATGAAAGGTGTTTCCTTCGCCGCTCTCTTTGGCTTGATGGGCACATCCATAGCAGTAATAAACTCTTTTTCGTGGAGCACTTCTAAGAACAAGGCCGACCCGCTTGCTAACCGATTCCGCACCGCACTTCTCACACTTAGATAAGGGCATTAACGTTACCTCTATGAATTTGATGTGCTAAAGGGTAAATCAAGTTTCACGCAAATTCAACGATTCGAAACGACCCGGTGACGTAAATTCGATTGTGTAAAAGCGAGAGGGTGTAAGTTGGCTTTGCCTAGCAAGCAAAAGCCTTTCCTGGAAAGGAGACTTACACCCGATGGCGAAGATAATCCCCATCACCGAGCATTACCAACATTTTTTGGCG
>DATNKA010000947.1:0-5032 GCA_035603655.1 Candidatus Acidiferrales bacterium
GTGATGAAGCCTCTGGCGCAGCATCTCGGGGTTAAACGCCTGGTGGCGAACCGGCTGGAATTTCGCGACGGAATGGCGACCGGACGATTGCTGGAGCCGGTGATCCGGCCGCGAGGAGCATTGGCCCGGATCCAGGAACAAAGTCCGGACGGACGGCGTGCGCCGAAGACACTGGCACGGCAACTGGATATAACGCTTGAGGAATTGCGGGCATCGGTGATTGGATCTGGCCGGGAATCAGCGGCCCTGGAACATCCCATTGTGCATTTCGAAGGACGGCAACAGGCTGCAGGATTCTCGGTGCGGCGGGCGCTGGGCGGTAAGCACGTGATGTTGATTGGAGTTACGGGATTTATTGGCAAGGTGTGGCTGGCGAATCTCTTGATGGAGCTGCCGGAGATCGGGCGGATTTACCTGCTGATCCGGCGGCAGAAATCAAATCCCGCGCAACGACGGTTTGAAAAAATCGTGGAAGACTCGCCGGTGTTCGATCCCCTGTTTGAAAAGTATGGAAACGGGCTTGGCGAATATTTGCGGGAAAAGGTGGAGGTGGTCGAGGGAGACGTGACGCGGCCGAGCCTGGGGGTGGACGCGGAAGTCGCGCAACGGCTGGAGATAAATCTTGATCTGATTGTGAACAGTTCGGGACTGACGGACTTCAATCCAGATTTACGCGATGCTTTGACCACGAATACAGATGCGGCGATGAACGTGCTGGAATTTTTGCGCGCGACGGATCATGCCGGCTTGCTGCATCTCTCCACTTGTTACGTGGCTGGAGAACGCGACGGACGGGTGATGGAGAAGCTGGTTCCGAATTACACGCCGCATCGGGTGCCGCACTTTGATGCCGAGCAGGAATGGCGGTCGCTGCACGAAATCATCGCGAAGGCGGAAGCGCGTGCCGAAGGTGACGAAGTAACTGCCGGGCTCAGATCGCAATCGCTCGCGAAAGAACATGCGGCGAAAGGCCTGCAGGGCGCCGCACTGGAGAATCAGATCCGCAAGAACCGGATTCGGTGGCTCAAGACTTACTTGACCGAAGCGGGGACGCGGAGAGCGAAAGAGTTAGGCTGGCCCAATACTTATACGCTCACCAAAAGTCTGGCAGAATCGCTGATTGTGAAGTATGGACAGGGGCTTCCCATCGCGGTGGTGCGTCCCGCGATTGTGGAAACCTCCGTGGCCAAGCCGTTTCTGGGCTGGAATGAAGGCATCAACACGTCGGCGTCGCTGTCGTATTTGTTGGGGACGTATTTCCGGCAGCTGCCATCGAACGAAAGCAAGCGGCTGGACATTCTTCCCGTGGACGCAGTATGCGATGGGATGACTCTGATTGCCGCGGCCATTGTGGAGCGAAGGCACGACGAGTTGTACCAGTTGGCAACCTCGGCGACCAATCCTTGCGATATGGGACGGTCCATTGAGCTGACTTCGCTGGCGCACCGCAAGCATTATCGGGCACAGGAGGGGCTGGAATCCTGGTTGCGGCTGCGCTTCGATGCGATTCCAGTGTCGAAGACGAGATATCAGCGAATGTCGGCACCGGCGCAGAAGGCGATTGTGAAGTCGATTCAGCGGATCATGTCGCCGCTACCGCTCAGGAAAACGCCGCTGGTGAAAGCCGAAAGAAATCTGGAGCGCTTGGAGAAATTAATCGAGTTGTTTGAGCCGTTCATCCTGCTTAATGAGCACGATTTTGCGGCAGACAATGTGGAAAAACTGTCGCAGGCGCTGGTGGTAAATGAGCGGGACGAGTTTGGGTACAAGGCGCGACTGCTGGACTGGTGGGACTATTGGATCAACGTGCACATCCCGGCGCTGCGAAGGTGGACTTATCCCTTGATCGAGGGCAGACCCTTGGAGGCTCGGCCGGCGCGCAGCCTGGAGAATGGTGAGACAGTAAAGACGGGCACGAACGGAAACTGGTGAATGGCGATATTTCTGACAGGATCGACGGGATACATCGGTTCGCATGTGGCGGCGAATCTGCTGCGTGACGGCGCGGCCTTGAATGTATTGATACGGGCGCGCGATGTGCATGATGCGGAAGCGCGACTCTGGCAGGCGCTGCAGTTACATCTGGAGTTTCCCCAGTTCTATGAATATCTGCAAACCCGGGTGCGCGTGTTCCGTGGAGATTTGACGGACTCCGGCTTCGGATTGGGGCGGGACGAATACGATCGCCTGGTGCATACCACGGATTCAGTGATTCATTGCGCGGCATCGCTGAATCGCAAGTCCGAAAAAAGTTGCCTGAATGTGAACTTGCGGGGCACTTTGGAAGTGCTGACGCTAGCGCGGCATGCCGAGCATTATCACGGACTGAACCGTTTCAGCCAGGTGAGCACCGTTGCGGTGGCAGGGAAGAGGCAGAACGAGGTCGTTAGCGAGGATCGTTCGATCGACTGGGAACGGTCGGATTACGATCCGTATGCGCGAACCAAGAAGTTTTGCGAGCACATGATGCGGGTGCTTTTGCCGGAGACTCCCAAGACGATTTTCAGGCCGAGCATTGTTCTCGGCGACAGTCGATATGCAGAGACTACGCAGTTCGATATGGTGAAGGCCTTTGTATTTCTGGCTGGGCTGCCAGTGCTGCCGTTTCGAGCAACCGACAAGATCGACATTGTGAATGTTGATTTTGTGGCCAATGCGATTTCGACGCTGCATCAAAAAGATGGTCCTCAGTTCGATACCTATCATCTCTCGTCCGGGACGGAATCGCAGAGCTTCCGTGAAATTACCAAGGCATTAGCGGCCGCACAGAATAAACGCGCGCCTGTATTTGTGCCGGTGGTCGAGCGTCCGTTCTCCGGATCGGTAAATTTTCTGGCGAATCGCAAAGGGCCAATTGGAAAAAGTGCGTCGCTGCTGAAGGTGTTCATGCCGTATCTGGTATGGAACACAGTTTTCGATAACACACGGGTGACCACGGAACTGGGGAAAAAGCCGGTGCCATTTTCCGAGTACTGTTATCCCCTGCTAAAGTTCAGCAGCGAAAATAATTTCCAGTACAAGTATCGGCCCTGGCCGGCGGCAGCGGGAGGGACAGCCGCATGATGGATTTCATTCTGGAAGCTTGGGTCAGCAGTTCGATCGAGCGTGCGAAAGCCGCGTGGATGCTGGGCGCAGGCCAGCGCTGGAGGCCGGGGCAGAAGTTGAAACTTTTGTTCGCCGGTTACAACGGAACTCGCAACATGGGATCAGATGTTCGCGTGGAAGAGATGTTGCGGCAGATCCGGCACATTCTAGGCGCGGAGCGCGTGGAGTTGAGTGTGATGAGCCAGAATTTCGACTTCTCGCGCGGATATTTTGAGGGTACGAAACAGGTACATCTACCTGATATCTTTCCGCCATTTCTGGCGCATGAAGTTCCGCAGCACGACGGAGTGGTGGCGTGCGAAGGCTCGATGTTCAAGAGCAAGTTCGCCAATGCGCTGACCACCATGATGATCGGATCGCTGGGGATTGCGGCGGCTCAGAACAAACTTTCCGTGGGCTATGGAGCGGAAGCCGGGCACATGGATCCACTGGTGGCAAAGATGTGCGCCCGCTACTGCAGAAACTCATTCGTGATTACGCGGAACGAGGAGTCGCGCGGCGTATTGCGCGAATTGGGAGTGCCGACGGAACTGGGAACTGACACCGCATGGACGTTCGAGCCTCGTCCGCCGGAGTATGGGCAAAGCGTGCTACGAAAAGTTGGTTGGGACGGACGAACGCCAGTGCTGGTCGTGTGTCCGATTAATCCGTTTGAATGGCCGGTGAAGGCGTCGGTGGCAAAATATGCGGTGCGCAGTTTGACCGGCGCTTACAAGGACAGCCACTACCGCACGGTCTATTTTCACAACTCGGGTCCGGCGGCGGAGCAGGCCTATCGCAAGTATTGGAACGCGATCGCGAATGCGCTCGACGCATTCCGCAAGAGGAGAAATGTTTTCGTGATTTTGGCGGCGACGGAGCGGTTGGATGCGCGTCCGGCCAACCGCATTGCGGAAAAGCTGGGAGGAGTGCCGGTTCTGACATCGGACGAGTACAACATGTATGAGTTGGTGAGCGTGCTGCGGTCGTGCCATATGATGGCGTCGTCGCGGTATCACGGAATCGTGACATCAATGCCGGGTTTGGTGCCATCGGCGGGAATCACGATGGATGAGCGTATCCGCAACTTGATGCGGGAGCGCGGCCACCAGGATTTGCTGATGACGGTGGATGATCCTGAACTTGAAGGGAAACTTTTGGCGGCCCTGGAAAAGTTGAGTTCTGAGGGTGAATCCATTGCGAGTGGCATTGCGCAAACGGTGGTGAAGAATTTGAAGGTGATGGCACGCATGGGGGTATACCTCGAAGAGGAGGTGCAGCGAAGATATCCGGAGTTTGAGACGCGTCGTGGCGAATGGAGTTGGGAGGATTATTTGCCGCCGATGAGCCCAGGGTTGCGCGATCTGTTGGCGGTTCACAACTGAAGATCCAGAGTTCTTCAAAGCATAATCTCACTATCCATATTTTGAATACGATCATTCCATTCGTCGAAGATATTTTCTCGCAACTACGGGCAGCGGGGGACACTCGCATTCTGGCGGAGATTCACGAAGGCGAGATCAGTGGCGTAACCGGAAATGAATTTCTGGAGCTTGTCCGCAAAGCGAGCAGCTTTATCGCTTCGCGGGGGTTGAAGAAGGGCGACCGGTGCGGTTTGTTGGCGGCCAACAGTATTCGCTGGGTGGCGATCGATCTGGCGCTGATGGCCGAAGGGCTGATTGTGGTGCCGCTATATTCGCGGCAGGCGCCGGGGGAACTGGTTGCCATGATGAAGGACTCCACCCCGTCGCTGATATGTTGCGGCAGCGCTGCGTTGCGGGATGCAGTCGCGGAGAACTGGATGGATGCGCCTCCGCAGTTTTTATTTGACGAAATTTTCGCAGGCGTGGACGGAGTTCAACTGGGGCGACCACAGGTTGGAAACGACGATGCCGTAGCCATTATCTATACATCGGGAACTTCGGGCGAGGCCAAGGGGGTGGTGCTG
>DATNKA010000948.1:0-2182 GCA_035603655.1 Candidatus Acidiferrales bacterium
TGATGAGGTGTGTGCCAAACTGAGAAATTCCTGCGCGCGCGATTGAAAACAAACTGAAAGTCCGACGATCTCCGCCTCGCCCGCCTGTTCGGCGACCGCCTCCACATCATCCGCCGAATTGAACACTGCCAATGACGTCTCATGCCGCTTCGCCTGGGGGGAAGTTTGCAGCTTCACTTGGAGGTTGCAGCTGATTGCGTGCGGAATCAAGGAAGAAGGTCGGTGACTCTATTTGTCTGTACGACCAGAACACTGACCGAGGAAGCTACCTGGATACGGTAGAGGTCCTTTGACGACGCTGGTGTCGACACTCCGCCGCTGCGGACGTGCCGAAGGAAAGTGTTGCGGCAGGGGCGTCGTGATCGATCCAACCGATAAATTGGTGTTACGCTGGGGCAGCGGCGTTATGATTCCTACCCAAAATCGCTGGCGTGGGAGCCCATTAGCGGAGCAGCCGATCCAAGACCTGCCTCCACTTCATCCGCCAAACGTTTTCTTCGTAGCCGAGGAACCCGATGCGGAGGAGTTCCACACTTGGCGATGGAGGGGCGCTAGTTTGGTGTCAGTCGTCTACGAGGATCTCACTGCTGGGGGAATTTCAAGTTATTATTTCACCAAGACTGGCTGGTACCGCTGCTTGCGACCTTGGGAACAGCGGCAAATCATTGTGGGGGAAGTATGGCGATCAAGATTGAGCAGACACGTGACGGAGACTGCGACTCCCTAACCTTTCAACCCATGGAACGCCTGAAGGTGTACTTGTTCGGGCTCACTGTGTTGTTCGCATCTTTCGGGGCGGGTGAAGCGGTCTATCGTCTCTTGTTTTCCGAGTTCGACGGCGCGACCGATCGTATTCCGGTTGAAGGGCTGTTTGGTTTGGTATTGGCGTGGCTCGCCACTAAGTTCGTCGGAGGCGTTTATAGAAATCGCAAGGAGAGGAGCGCCCGCCTCAATTTCATTTTGGCTCGGAATCATCAAATACGAGGCGCTCTGGAAGGAATCACTCCGTTCGCTCACCCAGCGAGAAACCAACAATCGATCAGAGTAATCCGCGAAGAAGTCGACAGGATTGACTGCGCCCTTAAGGAGATCTTGCCGGGTTAAGCTTCTCGGGCGAGGCTTGGAAGGAAATCGGGCATCTGCTCATTGCGTCTGCTCGACGCATGCTGCTGATCTAGCACAGGGGAGTTTCGGGAATGTGTGGGTCTTGAACGTCCTGGACTCTCCCTTTCCAGTCGCCACCACTGCCGTTCCAGTACTTGACCGCCGAATGCATTGTCGCGCCCAGATAAAACAGAGCCGCCAGCGGCAGGGCCAATGCCCATGCGGGGTTCAGTCGATAGTAGCGCACCATGGTCGAGTACGTCACCGTCATGGCAGCCCAGGCCACAGCGCCTATAAAGAACGCCAGCTTGCTACCGGAGAGCAACAACAGGGGAGGCGCCAGATAGGTGATCACCATGCCCGCAATAGTGCACAGTAGCAGCAGCGAAGAGTGCTTCAACTGGTTAAAGGCCGTGCGCGAGACCATGCGCTCGATGTCCGAGAAGGTCTCGTATCGTCGCAAGCTTTGGCTCTGATCTGTCACTCCTATCCACAATCGGCCGCCGTGCCGCTTCAGGAGCCGCGCCAGAGAGCAATCATCGATAAGCGCGCCGCGAGTGGCTTCTAGTCCTCCGGCGCGTTCGAGAGTCTCTGATCTCACCAGCATGCAGCCCCCGGCCGCGCCGGCGGTAGAGTGCCGGGTATCGCGAACCCAGGCTGGCGGGTAGAGCATGAAGAAGAAATATACAAAGGCCGGAATGAGCAGTTTTTCCGGAAGGCTCTCGCAATGCAGCTTCACCATGAACGAGACCAGATCGTAATGACCCCGCGAAGCAATGCAACTCAGATTCACTATTGTCTCCGCATCGTGCAGTACATCGGCGTCCGCGAACATGAGCCATGCGGGATTCAACTCGCGTGCCCGCTCACTGCCCTGGTGCATCGCCCATAATTTTCCTGTCCACCCCGCCGGCAAGGGCTTGCTCTGAATCACGATAAGCGCATCGGCCTTGCCGGTTTTTTCTGCAGCGCGCCGTGCCACATCCGCTGTACCGTCTGTACTCTCATCATCCACAAGGAGGACGGGCATAGCCACGCGCTGATTTAATAAGGATGTGACGACCGGTCCTATCAGTTT
>DATNKA010000949.1:0-3489 GCA_035603655.1 Candidatus Acidiferrales bacterium
CAGGGGGAAAGTCTAGACCATCGAGAAGAACTCCTCAGCGTCAGGAGCAGCGTGCGACGGATCATTGGTTTCGGTGTCCATGCCGGCACGGTCGATGGGGTCGCACTCTGTCGCATGTTCAGCCGCGCCATTCGAGGTCAACGCTGGTTGCCAAAGTACCTCAGCCCCGGCCATGATCCTCTCTATAAGTTCCACCAATAGCAAGCCAATCTGCGGATCCTCGAGGTGACAGAAATCAAGACCGTCCCCTACGTTCCCCCAGTCGCATCCCTTCGTGGAAAGGCTCATTGGCGCCATTCGCCGCGAATGTTTGGATCACATGTTGTTCTGGACGAGTGCAGATCTGGAGAATAAACTGCTGGATTTCAGGACCTACTACTTCAACCACCATCGTACCCATCACTCACAGGAAGGGCGAACGCCCGATATGCCAGTGTCACCACCCGCCGCCAATCTGCGCTCGTTTCGCGGGCAGCCACACTGTCGAGGTCTATATCGAACACCCGTGGCCGCTTGAGTTTTCAAAGATGTGCGCTGCCTGCGATATGCAGGTCTCCGTGGGCAAAAACTTCGTAATGAATCATTCGCGTTGGAGTTCTTCAGTTCTTCATCGCAGCGGGTTTCGTGAATTTAGCCGTTTTCACTGCCTTAGACCAATTCGCCAGCCACACCGTTCGCGCCAAAGTCGTTTGCAGCTCTCCGCCCATTCCTGACCTCGCCCAGCACGCGGTTTCCCTTTGGGGCCTGAGCTCTGCGAGCTCTGGCCCCTTTGCGGCATCATGTTTGTTCCGATGGACGGGTTGGCGCTACCAGCTTCCCCGAACCGGAGGTTGCTGGCGGGTGCGTATCATTTACTTACTGCGCTGTGTCTCCGTGCCGAAGACGGGCACACTTTCCAACGCGCCGGCCACGTTGCGGCTGTTAGTGGTCAGCTTAACGGCCTCTCTCAACACCTTCGATGTCGCCGAGCCAAGCGCGGTGGCAGGACTGAAGTCGATGGTGAGCGCGCAGCTGCTGGCGGCTGCCAACGATGTCTTTGATGTGCACGCAGCCGCCTTACCGGAGGCGCCCTCGGGAAAATCCGCCGGATAGGTAAGTGCGGAAAACTGTAGCACCTTGTTGCCGATGTTCTCGACTTGCACCGTCTTCGGACTGTCCGCGCTCTTCGCTCCCACGTTTGTGGAGTCAAATTTCAACGACGGCGCATCCACTCGATCGACCTTCACCACTTGTTTATCGAAGCTATTGACGACGTAGAGATTGCCCGATCCGTCGACAGCGACGCCGTCCGGAACGTTCAAACCACTGCTCACTGTAGTCTGCACACCAGCCGGGGTTATCTCCACGACCGAGTCGGTGCCGGTATCGGTGATATAGATGTTTCCCGCCGTGTCCAAGGCCACTGCCGTGGGACTGATAAGCTTGCCGCCTACTGTGGTCTGTTTTCCTCCCGGCGTTATCTTGAACACCACTGCGTTAAAGGGGTCGGCGACGTATACATTGCCCGCCGCGTCCACGGCCACCCCGTCGGGGGTGTTGTATCCTCCGCCTACTGTGGTCTGTTTGCCTGCCGGCGTGATCTTGAATACCGCGGGGATGAAGGGATCGCTCACGTATACATTGCTCGATCCATCCACGGCGATGCCGGAAGGATAACTGAATCCGTGTCCCACCATGGTCTGCACGCCGTTTGGCGTTACCTTAAATACCGCCGGGAATTGACTATCGGTGATGTACACGTTGCCTGCTCCGTCTACGGCCACGCCTTCGGGCACATCAAGCCCGCTTCCCACCGTGGTCTCGGTTCCAGCCGGCGTTACCTTGAACGCTTCTTGCAGGGCAATGTCGGTGACGAACACATTACCGGCCGCGTCGACGGCCACACCTTCGGGGCTGACCAACCGGCTGCCCAAGCTGCTTTCGAAACCACCCGGCCCAAAGACCAGTTGCGGCCCGGTACCGACGCCAAAAACCGGCACCGTTGCCAGCACCGTGCCCGCGTTTTCAAAGCGCGAATAGAACACCACTGCGCCCCGGCGCAGGCCCGTAGCCAGAGGCGTGAAGCCGACGTTGACCACGCAGTTCGTGGCCGTGGTGTAAGTCGTTGCCGTGCAGGTGCTCTTCGTAGCCTTGGCAAAGTCCCTATCCGCAATGCCGGTCGTCAACACGGCGATGCTGCCCACTTTAGTCCCCGCTGCGATCGTGAAGGGGAGCGAAACCGTTGTGCTGGACGATCCAACTGCCTGCGAGCCGATGTTCACACTAGGCTCGGGCCCAGTGAAGCTCACCTGCGCCTGCGCCGCAATCGGCGACAGCAGGCAGGCCAGGGCTAGACGAAACAAACTACGCTGTAACCACCCGAACCGCAGCGGACAGAGAGGAGGGGCGAAAGATGGCGTCATCGAAATCTCCAGGGTTCTCGAATTATGAACTTCGGTTGTGGACATTGGTTTCGGCCAGCGTGACAAACATCAACCTCCGGCCGTAACCACTTCGTAGGGGCGCATCATCTCGTTGTCCTCGTGCTCCAGGTTGTGGCAGTGCCAGACATAGCGTCCGGTATAGCCCTCGAATGGGACAATGATTCGAGTCACGGTTTGACCTTCAACGCGAACCGTGTCCTTCCAGCCCATTTCATTCGCATCGGGAGGCGTGGCCGCACTTCTATATCGCAGTGTGCCGGTGCTCATGTACTGGAAGGCGTCAAATTGGCGGCGATCGAGAATTTGAAACCGCACCAAGTGCAGGTGAATAGGGTGCACATCGTCGGTCAGGTTTGCGAGTTCCCAGATCTCAGTGGTGCCAAGCACCGGCTTTTCGGTGATGGGCATATCCCAGTGCGTCTTGTTGAGCAACATCCCGGCGGAAGCCGACATTCCTTTTTTGACCTCATCCAACGTGAGAAATCGGGTCTTCACCGCGGCGGACTCCGCGATGCGCGGAACGGGACGCAGAGTAGCCGGTAACTCGCTCGTGTCGGAGACCTGCGACGCACTCACCCGAAACTCCATGAGCGTGAAGGCGTCGTCGGAGAACAAAACCCGCCTAGCGCGATGCGGAGCGAAGTCGATGACCAGATCGGCGCGCTCGGCTGGTGCCAGGAGCAAGTGTGTTATCGCGACCGGAGCGGGAAGCAGTCCCTGGTCAGTGCCGATCTGATGGACTTCGACCTCCGGGGGTAGCGACATACGGTACTTACGCCCATTCGAGGCGTTCAGAACGCGGAATCGATACTTGCGCGGTTCCACTTCGAGATAAGGAAAGATCTTGCCGTTGACCAGCGGTACTTCACCTAAGACTTCCGGCATCCATGGGTGCTCGGGGTCGGCAGAGGCCGGATAGTTCAGCTGGCCATCGAGGCCCAGATGGCGATCGAAGAGCACGATCGGGACTTCGTATTTGCCGTTGGGTAACTGCAACTCACGCTCGGCTTGGTTGCGAATCACGTGCAGGCCCAAGAGTCCGGCATAAGTATTCAGCCGGGTGTTA
>DATNKA010000950.1:0-6101 GCA_035603655.1 Candidatus Acidiferrales bacterium
CGTCAAGCATCCGCGGGGCAGGCCTCCGGTAAGCGTGTCCATGGCGGCGATGCCGCTCGATACCATTTCTGGCGCAGGGCGCACTGCCAGCCGCGAAGCCGCAGTTACGCCGGCAAGTCTCGCATCTTGAAAGGCGCGGGGAAGCCCAGTATTACCGGCTCGCTGCGGTGGGCGCGCCTCAGTGAAAAGCTCCACCCCGAGAGGCTCCGGGCAAACTTCGGCCTCATTTTCGCGGTCAAAAACAAAAGGGCGGCCTTGGGCCGCTGAAGTGGAAAACCCTGCGGAAGACATAATTTCCTCGGAAAAAATTTCAGGGAACGCCGGAGCCAGGAAGCTCCGTAGGCTGTTTCGCTTTTTGTTCGCCTTTAAGGATTGTGCGCCGAGGGCCAGAGATTGTCAAGCCAGTTCGGCCGGGAGCGAAGTTCCGTGAACTTTAGTAAATCAACTCGGTGGAAGATCTGCGCGGATTGCGGGAATAGAAGATGAGATCAATCCGTTCTTTCGCCCAGTTTCTCAGAGACGGCGCAGCCTGATCTGCATTCTGAGCTTATGGCCGGGTTTCGACAGGTACGCCAAAACGCTCTGATATCGCGGCGACCACCAGCATAGAGCCAGCATGTCCCACGATTCAGCGCACACGCAAGATCTCCCGAACTAATGAAGATGTTTGCTAGGTAATCCGTGCTAGTATGCTTTCGCCACTATCCTTACCGGACTGAAGCGCTCCTCCTTAGCTTCTTCATCGAAAGTATCTGCCATGAGTAAGCACTGGAAGGCGTTCGGTACCACCTTGGTTGCACTCCTCCTTGCGAACACTGCCCAGGGGCAGGTTTCATTTTCTCAGCCTCCTACCTACGCCGGGTCGGGCCAGTTATTCGTGGCCGACTTTAACGGCGGTGGCAAACCCGGCATCCTGGCTGCGGACGGAACTCTCAATCTGGGCAATGGCGACGGAACTTTCAAGACTGGCACCGCGGTAACGGGTACACCACTGGCGGTGGCCGACTTTAATGGTGACGGCAAGCCCGATGTGCTGGAGCAGGGAACCGGCACTCTGCTGGTGCTGCTTGGAAATGGAGATGGCACGTTTCAAGCACCCATCAGCACCAATAGCGGCGCCAGCTTGACTGCAGTCGCGGCAATCGACCTGAATGGAGACGGCAAGGCAGACGTGGTGGGCATTTTCAATAACACGCTCCGCGTCTATCTAGCCAACGGGGACGGGACTTTTGCGGCGGGTGTTTCCTACAGCTTGGGCGTCCAGATTGGGCCTCCCACGCTGATCGTGTTCGGCGATTTTAATGGCGATCATAAGACCGATGTTGCCGTGCTTTCCGCTGCTTCTGCAGAGCAGGAAATCGTTTTACTGGGAAATGGTGACGGCACGTTTCAATCGAGCCCACTCACTTCGACCGGAGCTGCCGCCCTAACTTCTGCCGTGGTGGGCGATTTCAACGGAGATGGAAAACTCGATCTCGCGACTTTAGGAGGCTCCACTCAAGCTGCGACTGTTTTTCTCCAATTGGGCAACGGTGATGGGACATTCAAGCCACCGACTACAGCGATTACGGGCCCATACTCAGGTGTGGGTTCGACGGGAGCCGAGTCCACAAATCTGGCGGCGGCTGACGTGAATGGGGATGGCAAGTTGGACCTGGTTCTTGCCGCGGACGTAATTGGAATCTATCTGGGTAACGGTGACGGGACTTTTTCCAATACCCCGACTTATTACCAGCCCATGTCACCGGGAATCAACGCGGGAATCGCCATTGCGGATTTCAATTCAGATGGAAAGCCGGATGTCGCGGTGGATGGAGAAATCCTGCTCGGCAGCGGTAACGGCAAGTTCCAGGGCCCCCCGACCGTATTGTTGCCAAGTTATATGGGTACCGCGGTTGTTGTGGGTGAGTTTGTCGCCAATGGAGCTCCGGGTGTCGCGGCGATCCCCGCGATCGCTCCCGGCAATAGCAACCTCTACGTCTGGACCAACGATGGCACAGGGATTCTCAGCTTGGCTCACACTTACACCCTGCCGCAGCCGGGTTACGCGATTGCGACTGGCGATTTGAATGGGGACGGCAACCTGGACTTGGTAGTGGAAGGCGCTGACCCGGTGTCTCAGAACTGGAGTTACATCGTACTGCTAGGCAATGGAGACGGCAGCTTCCGAACGCCAGTTTTGTATCAGCAGAGTGCCAAAAGCACAAACCTTCTGTCCCCCATCGTGATCGCGGACTTCAACAACGATCACAAGCTCGATCTTGCAGTTACTGAAGGAAAGGACGAGTTTGCCGTGTTGCTGGGAAATGGCGACGGCACTTTCGGTTCCCCGGCTTATGTGTTTGATGGAGACGGGGGTCCGATCGTCAGTGCTGATTTCAACGGCGATGCTAATCTCGATATTGCCGAGGCTGGACCGTCTGGGCTAGCCATTTTGCTGGGAAATGGCGACGGGACTTTCCAAGCTGCTGGCTTCCCTTATACATCGTCGCTTTCTAACGGCTTATTTGCGACCGATCTGAATAACGATGGAAAAACTGACCTGATTGGCAATAGCTTGGCTGGAATTCAGGTTTTCCTCGGTAATGCGAATGGCATTTTCGATGCGCTGACACCGTTTAACCCCAGCCAGTTGTTCGTCCCCAACGTTGTCGCCTTGGCCGACGTTAACGGCGATGGCAAGGTGGATGTAATTACCGAAGGTGGTTTCGCAAATCAGGTAACCAATGGCATCTACCTGGGCAACGGGGATGGTACGTTTGACTCCTCCGAGATCCCTATCCCTTACAACTACCCCCCTCACAGTTTGTCTCCAGTTGTGCAGGCTACAGACATGAATGGGGACGGGAAGGCCGATTTGGTCATCGAGAGTCAGTCGACCCTCTTCGTGCTTCTCAACTCGACGAAGACGAAGGCGACTCCGCCCGATTTCACAATCGCACCCGCATCCGGGTCCCCAACCTCGCAGACCATTTCGGCCGGGCAGAAAGCCACATTCAGCATTTCGTTAGCGGCCGTCGGGGGATTCAGTGGCAGTGCAAGTCTGACCTGCAGCATTAGTCCGACGGTCACCCCGCCGCCGACTTGCGGCCTATCAAGTTCGCCGGTGCAGATCGGCAGCACGGCACAGACCGTGACCGTAACCGTCGGGACAATCGGCTCTACCGCGAGCAGAGTTTCTCCTATTGGATTCCCGCCAGCAGCGCCGCCGCTGGCCTGGCTGGCGTTTATGTTGGGCTCGGGGTGGCTGTTCCTGCGGAACCGAAAGCGGTTGCCAAGTCTCGTCGCGCCGCTGATCGTGCTGGCATTCGCTTCGCTGGTGGGATGTGGCGGGAGCGGTTCGTCGTCGCACATGACTGTGGGGACACCATCATGAACCTACAGCGCGACGATCACGGCGACCTCCGGCAACCTGAGCCATAACATGACCTTGACGGTCATGGTGCAGTGAACCAGAGAGCATCCCGCCGCCCAACCTCTCGACAATGCGATAGTGCGAAATGGTCTGGCTGATCACCGTGCGCGAAATCTTTACGTTGGAGAAATAAGCAAGTCAACGAGAGTAAATGAGATGTGGCCGGGGGCATGCCCGTTACTTTCCGCTGTAGCTGACCCTCCAGATCGAGTTCGATCCGTCGTCGCTCACCAATATCGAACCATCCGAAGCCACGGTCACACCTACGGGACGCCCCCACACGTTGCCATCCGGCAGCACGAAGCCGGTGAGGAAATCTTCATACTCACCGCTGGCGTCGCCTCGCTGGTGCAAGGGCACGCGAATCACCTCGTAGCCAACGCGCACCGCTTTGTTCCAGGAGCCGTGCTCGGAGGCGAAAATATCTCCCTTGTATTCGGCAGGAAACTGCTTGCCGTCGTAGAAAGTGAACTCGAGTGAAGCGTTGTGCGCCTGCAGCAGCACATCCGGCACAATGACTTTATCTTTCAACTCCGGATGTTTACCCTTATGCCGCGGATCCTGATGTCCCCCCATGTACCACCACGGCCAGCCGTAGAATCCACCTTCCTGCACATGCGTGATGTAATCGGGGGCGAGGTTATCGCCGAGTCCGTCGCGTTCATTCACCGAGCACCACAACTCGCCGGTCTCAGGATTTATCGCAATCCCTCCTCCGGCGTTGCGAATGCCGTAGGCATACACGCTCAATTGGCAGTTCGCCGGATCGCACACCAGTATGTCGGCACGATTTTTCTCCCGCGGAGTAGTATCGGGATCATCCACGTTCGATGCCGAACCGACCGCGACAAACATTTTCTTTCCATCCTGGGAGAAGGCCACCGCACGCGTCCAGTGTCCGCCTGGCGCGGGTAGGTCGGCGATATGTTCCGCCGTTCCGCTAGCCTTGAGGTCACCGTTGTGATATGGAAAGCGAACCACTTCGGCGGTGCTGCCGACATATAACCACTGTGGATCAGGTCCCGGCGGATAGAACGCCAAACCATAGGGACGTTTTAGACCGCTGGCAAAAATTGCTGACTGCTCAGGCTTGCCATCGCTCGTGAGCCCGCGAAATACCCGTATTCTTCCAGGATCGCTTTCCGCCAGAAAAATGTCGCCGTTCGGAGCGGTGCGCAACGTCCGCGGACTCTCGAACCCAGAGCCGTACAGTTCCACTTTGAATCCGGCGGGTGCGGCTGGCCAAACATTGTCTGGCCGGGCCACCAGTTTGGGTGCATTTTCAGCAGACTCGGTCGCATAGGGCTGGGGTAGATCCTTCACTGTGATCTTGCGGACGGTCCCAGGCTTCTCGTAGCGGAAGTCGGTAAATGGGGTCGCCGGCGGCGGAGCCTTCAGCTTTGACGTGCTCATATCGGCCGGTGCTGGGGTATTTGCGTCCGGCGAATTTTGTGATGCTTCCATCGCCTTCACATAAGTGATGATCTGCCAGCGCTGCTTTTCCGGCAAGGCCGCCCACGACGGCATACCATTATCTTTATCGCCCTGGGTAATGAACCAGAAGACCTCACCGGAAGGGACTGAATCGAGTCTGCCATCCACCAAGGAAGGCACGTTGCCCGTGCCTTTGCCCGTCTTTCCGTGGCAGGAGAGACAATTGCGCGCATATAACGCTTTTCCCGCCTGCGCTGCGGCACTCTGGCCTGCGTAAGGATTTTTCGTGGCCCGGGTCGAGGCGGGGGCATTGTGAAACTTGGCGTCTACATCCGCTGCGAGTACGAGCGCGGTCGACAGTAGAATCATTGCCGCCGCGATACGGCTGCCTGAATCGGAAAGTGAACGCATGGATCCTCTCAGAAATGATCTCAGTTCTGAATTTTAACCCGAAACTTTGGATCACACGCGGGATGGGCTCTGATTATGCAGGTTTCGCCGCCAGCTAGACTGGTGCAAGCTATTTTTCCGGATGGAACGTTCACGGACACGGCCGACTCCAACCCCCTCGACTGTGGGCGGGATAGAGGTACTGCCCTCCCAGCGCAGCAAAATTATTACTGCAGTAATTGCGCGACAAATGCTGCTACGCTGGGTTTGTAACTTTTTGTAAGCATACAACCTTCTGTGCGCGATACTTGATCAGAGTGCAAGAAAGCCATTAAGCTAAGCACACCACCCGAACCCAAAATTGCAGACGGAGTATTGAATGCGATCCTGGAAGTTTATTCTTCCGTTTCTAGCCTCATCCCTGTGCTTCGCCGCGCAGTCCGACCGCATCACGAGTCCCATTGATTCCAGCCAAGTCGTGCCGCTGGCAAAAAGCCTTCATCCGAAGGCTCAGGCGCAATACGATATGGGTGCCGTCGACCCGTCTTTGGCGTTAAGCTATGTCACCCTGCTGATGGCACCCTCGCCGACCCAGCAGAGGGCTTTAGACCAGCTTCTCGCGCAGCAGCAGGATCGCAACTCTTCCAACTATCACAAGTGGCTTACACCGCCACAATTCGCCGACCGTTTTGGCCTGAGTCAGAACGATATGAACAAGGTCACTGCGTGGCTTAAGTCACAGGGTTTCCAGATTCTCAGCATTGGAGGCGGCCGTAACTCGGTCGCATTCAGCGGCACGGCCTCTCAGGTCCAGAGTGCCTTTAAGACCGAGATTCACAACTACAACATTGACGGGCAGGAG
>DATNKA010000951.1:0-6819 GCA_035603655.1 Candidatus Acidiferrales bacterium
AGCCGGGGCGAGCACACTGTGCCGATCGCAATTGTGCCGACCGCAGAGGAACCCTGGCGGCCCGCCGCTAAGGGTGGCGACCGGCTTTTCGCTGTTGAAACACACACCTCACCCGGTGGCCCAGTGCTAAGGGCTTTACCCGAGTTGAGAGAATACGCCGCCACAGAAGCTGATAACCCGGAACCTGTCTTAGCAAGTCATCGAAATCAACGCAATTTCGGGGTCAGTAACCTAGAAGGCTACGAATCCAACCATCGGCTGATCCCCAAGACCGATGTTCCATGCCCAATGTGCCATCCTCCCGCTCGCGGCTGACGTCCAGCACGTGCAGGCACCGTCCGGTATATGCTTCAACTATTAATTTACACTCCACAATTTCTATGATAGTTTTCGAGCCCTCAGGACTCGGGACAGGCCATACTGCACGTGATCGGAGGAAATATGGCGACTACTGCGCAAATACCGAGAGCTTCGCACGCAGAGTACGGCATTTGGCGGGTCATAATGGCCTCCTCGGTTGGCACCATGATCGAGTGGTATGACTTTTATATCTTTGGCAGTCTCGCGGCTATTCTCGGTCCCAAGTTTTATCCTCCGGGCAACGATACGTTCGCTTATGTTGCCTACCTGGCTACATTTGCGGTCGGCTTTCTGGTGCGGCCCTTTGGTGCACTTTTCTTCGGCCGCATCGGCGACCTGGTCGGACGCAAGTATGCTTTTCTGGTAACACTCTCCATCATGGGTTTTTCAACGTTTGCCATTGGCCTATTGCCTTCGTACGCTGCGGCGGGCTGGTTCGCGCCCATCGTCTTGCTTTTGATCCGCGTCTTACAGGGACTGGCCTTGGGCGGCGAATACGGCGGCGCCGCAGTTTACGTGGGGGAACATGTTCCCGACAACAAGCGCGGCTTCTATACCAGCTTCATCCAGATCACGGCTACTCTTGGCCTCTTCGTCTCGCTGGTGGTTATCCTAATTACGCAAAACGCGATGTCGAAAGAAGACTTCGCCGCTTACGGCTGGCGAATTCCTTTCCTCATCTCGATCATCCTGGTGATCATCTCACTCTACATCCGCCTGAAGATGAAGGAGTCGCCCATCTTCGCCGAACTAAAGGCCACAGGCATGACGTCGGCACAACCGCTTAAGGACGCCTTCACGAAATGGCCGAATTTAAGGAATGTTCTCATTTCGCTGTTTGGGGCCACTGCGGGTCAGGGCGTGGTCTGGTACACCGGCCAGTTCTATGCCCTGTTTTACATGCAGACCATTCTGAAAGTGAACGTGAAGACCGCCAACATTGTGGTTGCCGTCGCGCTGCTCATCGGCATGCCGTTCTTCACCGTGGTGGGCGCGCTCTCCGACCGCATCGGCCGTAAGAAACTTATGATGGCAGGCTGCCTTCTCGGAGTGCTCACCTATATTCCTATTTACAAAGCGATGGAACGCGCTGCGGGGAACAATGTGGTCACAGTAAAATCCGCTCGCAACAAAGTGACGGGGGCGATCTCGCTCACGGCCATGACCACCGACGCGACTGGCGCCTTTGTGCCTGCAAAAGAAGCCTCCAACCCCAACTTCACTATGCTGGTACTCCTGGTATTTGTGCAGGTTCTCTACGTCTGCCTTGTTTACGGCCCTATCGCTGCCTATTTGATTGAAGCTTTCCCGGCGAAGATTCGTTACACTTCGCTTTCCCTGCCCTATCACATCGGCAATGGTGTCTTTGGCGGATTGCTGCCCCTGATCGGTCTCTCCTCAGTCGCAGCCACGAGCAATATCTATGCCGGGCTTTACTATCCGATGATCGTGGCGGGCATGACTTTTATTGTAGGAAGTCTCCTGCTTCGCGAAACCAAGGGAGTGCGCATTTGGGATGAAGCTGGAAACCGCGCACCAGCAGTCGACTGACACCATCAACCGTAAGGCAGTTGAACAAACGTCTCTGATTTCCTCAGCCGCTCTTTGTCAGAAACTACGATGCTGCCTGGGATTTAAATGCGCCCCAGGACGAGGAGAACGACAACGACGAAGAGAATAAGTCCGACTCCTCCCGTTGGATAATATCCCCACTCTCGACTATGCGGCCATCTCGGTAGAGCGCCTAGCAAGGCTAAGATCAGGATCACGATCAATACAGTTCCAAGCATGTTTTGCTCCTTATCGTTCAGTGTTGACGTGGAGCTCGATTCAAACTACTGGTCGCGAACCGAACCGCCGGTCGCGGTGACCAGCGCCACCCGTGTTGTTTTCATCCTTGCTGAGTATTGGCGCGGGCGTGACTCCGCCCGCGCCGTGAACTCTTCTAGCGCAGGTTCCCTGTGCTTGGGTTTACTGGAGTGCCGATGGCGTCGCCCGAGACGAGAAGTTCGACTCTGCGGTTCTGTTGCCGCCCAGCGGAATTGTCGTTCGACGATACCGGCATAGTGTTGCCGAATCCCCTGGCGGACACCGAATTTCCTGCTACACCTTGTTGCACTAGATAATCGCGCACCGACCCCGCACGATGCTCGGATAAGGTTTGGTTCATGGTATCTCCGCCCACGTTGTCCGTGTAGCCGCCAACTGCAATGTTGAGTCCAGGATAAGCAAGCAGGATCCCCGCAACTTTCGCGAGTTTCTCCCTTGCGCCCGGCTTCAACGAGTACTGTCCGGTATCAAACAGAACGTCGGACATGCTGACGATCAGCCCGCGCGCACTATCTCGAGTCTGAAGAATGGAATTCAATTGCTCGGATAATTTCGTGCGCATGGCCGCCTTGTCGGTCTCCGCCTGCTGGGCCGCCAAGCGGGCATCAGCCTGCGCCGCCGACAGTGCATTCGCCGATGCAGCCTGGGCATCAGCGGCGTCGTTCCTTGCCCGGGCGGCATCAGCATCTGCCTGAGCCCTGGCAGCCTGCGCCCGCGCCGTGTCCGACTCGGCCTGCTCTTTCTGGCGACGAGCGTCATCCGCCTGATCTTGCGTCTTCGCCTGCGCGTCCGCTGAATCCTGACGTTCGTTCGCCAAACGCACGGCGTCCATTTTCTTGACTGCGATGGCGCGCGCATCTTCCGCCGTCTGCACCGCCTCCCGGGCGACTGCGATCAGAGGTTTACGATCGATGTGTTTGTTGGTGGCGTAGCCGTCGGCAGTGTTCATCAATTGAACCGCGTGCTTATAGCTGTCCCCGGCATAAGTTTCGGCCCCCTCGGATTCGGCAATGCGCAGCGCATTACGTGCTTCGAAAAACTCCAACGGCAACTTCGCATTGAGCACTACAGGATCAAATTTGTAGCCGGTAGGAATGTAGCCACCCCGTTCCATCAGTTCGTACTTGGCGTTCACCGCCTCGGTCGTTCCCTTGGTGTCGTCGCGAACCACATTTTCCAGGACTACTGCATTGCTCGGCTGCCGCACAGCATAATAGGGTTCCGCTGTCACGATCAGCGCAAACGCCTGCAGGTCCGTTGTTACGTGGAGTTTGCTTCGATGATTGCCACCAAGCAACACCTCGCCCAGATTTACTGCCCGGCCCTCAGGTGAGATCGCCCACAATACATACGTCAGGTATTCATTGCCGAAAGTGGTTGGCTTCTGCAGATTTCCGAACTCCGCGTCAATGTCAATCGATCCGCGCTTGCTGTTTACCTGCGCTTCCCCATTCGCTGCGGGCATCAGGTCTGTACCGGCAAAATCAAGCTTCGAAGACCCGCTGCGATGCTTGTAATTGACCGCCTGCACGCTGCGGCTGATGACCACCACGCGAAACGTGGGCGTCTGACTCATCCGCTCTACGGTCAGATTCTGAGAATTGGTTTGAGCTGTAGCAGGCACACTCAGCACAATTGCAGCGACGAACAGAAGCGTTTTCTTCACACTATCTCCTTGTGGCAGATGGTCTGCCGTTTTGCTTGGTATCGATCTTGACCTATTCCGACTATGGCTGGCTTGCTCTAAGATCCAATGCGAACGTGCGAAAGCGAGTGAAAGAGCCCAAAAACGTTCAGCAGCCACAGCACGACCGCGATAACCACGACACCGTTCAGAATTGATTTGATGGAACCCTGCATGGGAATGAACCGATTCACCAGCCACAGCAGGACACCCACCACGATGAGAACTTCCACGAGTTGAATTAAGGGCACTGGCTTTACACCTTTCTTGTCTTGCAGGGCGTATGACATCTCTATTCGCAGGAGGTATCGCCCTAATTTGAAGTTCGAAAAGTCTTTGGGTCAGGTCTATTGGCCGAAGGTTTCTCGGCTTATACGCGGATAAAGAACCGCTGATAGGCTGGATGTGGCTGCTTCGCGTGACTTGATCAGAGCCAACCCGCAGCGAGCTAAGGACGAGAGTTTACGAATCAGCAATCGTTACTCTTCGACACACTCAGTAGAGTAAACAATGACAGACGTAAGCTTTCGCGTCTGAGCAAGATAGCTCACAAACTCACGCCGAGGCAAAAACGCGAGGCCCGAGGTTAAAGAAGTAAGAAGCCTGGACTACGGACCTTATCAGTCTTGGGCTCGCTGACGGCGTTCGTAACTTGCGTTGGCATCCAGCCAATCCAGCAGTGAGTGAACACTGGCACGGGCCAAAGCAATTGCGCAATCTGCGGCTCCGTAATAAATGTTAAGAGTATCGCCATCGGCATCGAGCGTATACCCGCAGGGAAATACGACATCGTCGACGTCGCCATGACGCTCGTACTCGGCTTCCGGACCAAATATCCACGAGTCTCCTCGCAGCAAGCATTTTTCCGGATTCTCCAGCTCGAACAAAGCCACTCCTAACCGATAGAGGCAGCCCGAAGGCGTGTGCCGCACTCCGTGATAGAGGACAAGCCATCCTCTGGCCGTTTCAATGGGCGGCGGCGACATCCCGATCTTGTTGGCATCCCACCAGGCCCCGCGCCGTGCTTCTAACATCAGCCGGTGCCTTCCCCAATGCCGCAGGTCAGGCGAGTAGGAAATCCACATGTGCGAGCCAAGCGTCGTCATTGGCCGGTGAATCAATGCCCAGTATCCATCAATTCTGCGCGGCAGAAGCGCCGAGTCTTTATCGTCCGGCGGCATAATTACGCCGTAGCGTTCAAAGCTGCGGAAATCCTTGGTCAGAGCTAGAGACACTCCCGGGCCACCGCGCGAATACGAGGTGTAAGTCACAACGTATTGCTGCAATTCAGGAACAAAAGTGATGCGCGGGTCTTCGATGCCCCACAGTTCCTCTGGATGCTCTTTCGGGCTGGGCATCAATGTCGGCTCGCTGTCAATTTGCCATCCATCAACCCCATTCACCGAGCGGGCGGCACAGAGATGCGACAATCCGCGCCGATCTTCAACCCGGCAAAGCAACAAGGTAGTTCCATCCGCCAGCAGCGTCGCACCGGCGTTGAACACGCTATTGATGGAGTAGGGCCAATCCCTACTGGTCAGGATTGGATTAGCGGGATGCCGGAGAAGTAACGGTTCGTAACGCGTGCTCGAGGAACTCATAGGTCCTGGTGTGATGATGGTCATGGCAACCTTTGCATTTCTTCAGAAGTTTGCAGCGAGCGCATTTCCAGCAGCGCCATCAGGAAAGATAGCGTCGATTCCGCCCCCTGATTTTCATTGGCACGTTCGGGATGAAGCCCATCGCGACAGCCACCGGTGACGCCGTCATAAAGAGGGAGCCGAAGATCGTTGTCGCCCAGGAACCAGTTAAAAGCCGACCAGGCCTGTATGCGCCACCGACTATCACCGGTTCCACGGTAGGCTTCGAGGCACGCCGAAACCGTCCCGGCGGCCTCCAGTGGCTGTTGATCGAATCGAGCCCTTTCACCACTTTGGCGGTAGAAGCCTTGTGAGCCAATCGGTACAAAGTGGCCACGGATTTCGCAACGCTGAGTCTCCGTAAGCCAGTCCAGGGCTTCGAGACCAGCCGAAACCATGCGGTCATCTGCGCATGCCGAACCGGCTAACAATAGGGCCTGGGGCAATCTCGCGTTGCCATAGGCCAGAATATTTTCGAACCACTTCCAATCCGTGCGTCGGACTGACTCATACATGGCAAGCAACCGTCCAGCCAGCGCGGACCTTATCTGCTGCGCATCGCGGTCGCCAGGATACGAATCAAGATACTCCTGAATTCCCAACAACGCATAGGCGCTGGCTCGAGGACTGCGAAATCCGAGAACCGCGGGCAGCGAGAATTCGAACAAACGGCCCGCCGCAGACCGCAACCCCGGATTGGCGGACCGCCCCAGGACCGTGCCCAGTGCCCACACAGCGCGCCCGTGACAATCTTCAGAACCTTCAGACTCGTTCCATCGGCGATCATAGCCGAGAAAATTTCTGAATTTACCCTTCTCTGGATTGAACGCATGCTCGATAAAGGACAGATAACGCAAAGACAAAGACAAAGACGAAGACGAATCCCGTGGTAGCAAACTGGAACTAACTGCTCCTGTTGTCGCCGGCTGTTCTGTTTCCATCTGCGCCAGCCACACTGTGAACGCGAGCGCGCGAGCATTGTCGTCGGACGTATATCCTTCCCCTCGGTTGGGCACGGTGAAAATCGCATGCTGAAACATTCCCGTGTCATCGGTCATCCGAGTCAAGTGTTCAAGGTTCAAGGCAGGCAACTGATTCGGCGATTTCGGAATCACGTGCGAGGAGAACTGAACTCGTGGACTCGCCATGCGGTCGCTGCGAACCCGAGAGAAACTTTCCATGTATCCTTGCGCTACTCTTTTCCAGATCGTCTCCCGCGAAAACAAATAAGCTCGCTTCCGCATGGCGTGGCGTATCGCGGGCGTGTCCAGGAGTTCGACCGTTTTTTGTGCAATAGCATCGGAA
>DATNKA010000952.1:0-10690 GCA_035603655.1 Candidatus Acidiferrales bacterium
CACGGGAATCCGCACCGGCGTCGCCTCCGGGAAAAAACGCGCCAGATCGGCCACCGTACTAGCCTCCCTCGCCCGCCCTTTTGCTGTCCCGCTTTGCCCCAAGCGATGGTACCCCTTGCCAAAAATTCAATTCCATTCCGACTGCACTTCCCGGTCCGACAGGGAAGATGGAAGCGCAATAGAAGAACCTGCTATACCCTCCGACAGAACTCCCAAGTGCGGTTGGGCTCCCCCTCTTCCCGGTTAGGAAGAGTCTTGGGGAAGCCAGAACACGCGGTTATGCTAGAAACAGAAGCACGACCGAGACCATCATAAGGAACGGAAGGATTAGCACTCAGGCGCTAGATTTTTCAGTGAGTTAGCGTGACAACTGGCGCTGCATAATCTTCTGCGCGAGACTTCCGTCTCATGATGAGACGCCAGTCTCACCCACCCGTTCTCCGGGGAGCTTCTGGTTGGCGAATGCCCACCGAGCAGGAGTAGAAATGGCGGCTTGTGCGGAGACTATTTCTACCCAGATATCCACAGTCCCAACAGGCACTGTCATCCCAAGCAGCTGACTTTAGTCGCATTGAGCGCGCCGACCCCGTTCCCCATTTCCTCGCTGTAACCCGTGGCGCTGCAGGCACGCTTTAGAAGATTCTGGCTGCAGCGGCTTTTTCCGGCATCCAACGTTGACGCGAAATATCGCCAGCATCGGGTTGGCGAGGGCAGTTTCGTGCAAAACTCGAAGCAAAAGCTTGGGAGAGATAAACCGTCTATGAGAACAAAACTGAAACTAAAAAAGTTCAGCTGCTACAGCGCTTTGCTCGTGCTCGTGCTCACGACAATTGCGATACCGAAGCAATCATCGGCTCAAGATCAGGATCAGGAAGATCCGCCGAGTCGCGTCGCGCGCCTCGGCTACATGGAAGGTTCCGTTTCCCTGCAGCCCGCGGGAGAAGAGGATTGGGTCGGAGCGGTCGACAATCGTCCTATGACCACTGGCGACAAACTCTGGGCCGACAAGGACTCGCGCGCCGAAGTGCAACTCGGCTCAGCCGTCATCCGCCTCGCCCCCGAGACCGGATTTTCCTTCCTGAACCTCGATGACAACACGGTTCAGATCCAGCTCACATCCGGTTCAATTAGCATCACCGTGCGCAACCTGGAGAACAATGACGACTTCGAAGTCGACACGCCAAACTTGGCATTCACGGTCTCGCAGCCCGGACACTACCGATTCGATGCCAGCGAAGATGGAAGCAACACCGTCGTCACCATCCGAGAAGGCGAGGGCCAGGCTACAGGCAACGGTCAGACCTACACACTACACGCCGGACAGGCCGGCACGTTCAGCGGCACCGATTCCCTGAACGCCGACGTAGAGCAGATCGGCAACGCAGATCAGTTTGACAGTTGGTCTGAAACCCGCGATCATCGCCACGACTATTCCCGCTCCTCGCATTACCTCGCGCCCGATGTAGTTGGCTACGACGATCTTGACGACAACGGCGACTGGCGCGACGACTCCAACTACGGACACGTCTGGTTCCCTAACCACGTCGATGAAGGCTGGGCTCCTTATCACGAAGGACACTGGGATTGGATCTCGCCTTGGGGATGGACTTGGGTCGACGACTCTTCTTGGGGCTACGCTCCGTTCCACTACGGCCGTTGGGTCAGCGTCAGCGGACGCTGGGGATGGGTCGCGGGTCCGGTGGCCGTGCACGCCGTCTACGCCCCTGCACTGGTGGTGTTCATTGGCGGAGGCCCCGGCGGATTCGGCGGCAACGTAGGATGGTTTCCGCTCGGTCCACGGGAAGTTTATGTCCCGTCGTATCACGTGAGCGAAGCGTATGTGAATCGCGTCAATGTCAGTAATACGACCGTGAACGTCACCCAGATAACGAACGTCTACAACACAACTATTGTTCACAACACCACGAACATCACGAATGTGACCTACGCAAATCGCAGCGTCCAAGGTGCGGTGATGGTGGTTCCGCAGCACGCGTTCACCAGCGCGCAGCCGGTGGCGAAAGCGAGAGTTCAAGTAACTCCACAACAGATCGCATCGGCACCGGTGAGTGGGAGAGTTGCTGTGGCTCCAACGCGCGAAAGCGTTCTCGGGGCGAAAGCTTCGACCGCTGGCCACGTGACTGCGCCCCCCGCGGCAGTTGCAAGCCGGCAAGTCGTTGCCAAGAAAACGCCGCCTCCGCCACCTGTGCCTTTTGCCAAACAGCAGCAAGCACTGGCCGCGCATCCTGGTGAACCTTTAGCGAAGCATGAAGTGCAGAGTCTGCGTCCAGCCAATACCGCGGCGTCCCATCCGATGGTAAAGCAGGCGCCCCCGGGAAAACCTGCGACTGCGACCACCGGTCATCCGGCAAGTTCCGGGCGACCGGGACAACCTGCATCTGCGTCCCCTGCGAACCAACCGGGAGCTGCGGCAGGAAATCGGCCGGGAACCCCGCCTGCAGCTGCGAATGAGCGTCCGGCGGAATCAAATCGGCCAGCGCCGGCGCAGCCAAATAACCGTCCACAACCAACTCAGCCCAACAATCGTCCGGAAGCAACTCCCAATCGACCGGCCGAACCGCCCGCGCGCAACGATCGTCCGCCCGCGGCACAACCGAATAATCGACCTGCACCCGCTCAGCCCGATAATCGGCCACCTGCGGCGCAACCTAGCCGGCCAGAAGCAACTCCAAACCGGCCAGCTGCGGCGCAACCCAATAATCGCCCGGAAGCGGCTTCTCCCAACCGGCCACCTGCAGCGCAACCGAATAAGCCGGAGGCAGCCCCGAATCGGCCACCCGCTGCGCAGCCCAATAATCGGCCGGAGCCCGCTCATTCGACCCCTCCGCCGGCACGGAATGATCGTCCACCTGCGGCTCAGCCGGCTCCGCGGCAAACCCCTCCGCCAAGCGAGCGTCCGCAGCAGCACACTCCTCCTCCGGCAGCAGCAAGGCCTGCACCAGCTCCGCCAAAGCAGCAGCCTAAGCCGCAAACGCCTGAGGAGAAAAAAAAGCAGGAGGAGCAGAAGAAGCCTCAGTAGCGGGCTCATCGCGGAACTGGCAGTTGCTAACGCACCCTGAGTTTTCTCAGGGTGCTTTTTTTGGCCGTGCAATATTCGAGGGCATCTTGCAGGTCCATCAATCTTTCCTGATCGACCTATGGACTAGTTGACGGTTAGACGAACGCTGGGCGAGGCCATTCCGTTGGCGACGATTTCGAGGGAACTTGCTCCGGTCTCCATTCCCGAAGGAACATCGAACTTTGTCGAAACGACTGCGCTTCCGGGCTACCGCCATGGTGCTGTGATCGTGGGTCCTGGCATAGAAAACGTGGCCGGTGGACTGATTTGTAATCCGCACCAAAGGTTGAACCTCCCCGTCCTGGAAGGGCGGAGATTCCTAATCCGGCCGGCAGGTTGGCCAGTTGCGACCACGTCCCTTTAAGGAAACTTCCGGAGTTATCAGGTGTGAGCTTGAACCAGTCGAACATGCGGATTGCCCTGAAACATCACCGAGCCGTCGGTGAGTAGGCAACCCAGTCCCGCCGAGTCCGGCGGTTGATTCGCCAGCGACTGCGAAGTCTGCGGGGGCGGCGGGGCGGCGACGGAGATGGTTGCATGACCTCCACCACCGCAGCCGGAGATGGCAAGAGTCAACGAAGCTACCGCGACCAATAGTTTCTTCGACAAGATGGCCGCCTTTCGTCCGCCTATCTTGCCACAGCTTGTCATTTCCGCAGCATGGTTCAGACAGATGAAACCATGCAGTACATTGGCGGGGGCTATGTGATGTCGGAATACGAGGATGCAAAGAAATCCGGGCGCTCCCAGAACTTCGCGTAGCACTCCGTGCACAGCCAGTCGCGGCCGTTAGTGTAGCCGATACCGTGGTCGCCGTCGCGCGCAGACTCGAATAGCTCCCAGCTGCATATAAGGCAGCGATCTTTTCTCCAGCCGCCCTTAACGAATTCGAAGTTCAGCGCGTCCGCCACGAGACGCACGTCGAACGAAACTCTACCGGTCTTTCTTGCGACAACGATGTCAACGTTGGTCCAGAAGTGCTTGTCCCAATGCCAGTTGTACATGCGGCATCTCTGCACTGCTTCTCGAATACGGTCGGCATTGCGCCGGACGCCGTGGATTTCGATGGCGCCTCCCGAGACTGAACCAACGCTTCGAGTGCGAATGGATTCATAAATTCTAGGCATCGATTGCTTCGCTCCAGACGCGGTTATTTGCTTTCGGATGCCGTCGGCATCGGCCCCGCCTTCACGTAAAAGCTGCGCAGCAAAGCCTTCCTCCTCATCAAGCAGTCCCAGGAACAAGTGCTCAGTTCCGATGTATCTGTGGGCCAACCGTTCCGCCTCATCTGCTGCGAATTTCAGAGCGCGCTTAGCGGCGGCACTGAGAGGTAAATCAACCTTGGCTGAAATCGACGGACGCTCTGGCGAATGCTCGTCATCGACGCGGCGGCGGACCGACTCGGGATCTGTTTTCGGAAGCCAACGATGCACGGCCTTATCCTCTCGCAATAGACCCAGGAGCAGATGCTCAGTGTCAATTTCCGGCGAGCCGTACAGGCAGGCTTCGTAACGCCCGAAGAAGATAACGCGTCTAGCCTTCTCGGTGTAGCGTTCAAACATTTTCTACTCCACTGCTTCTACTCCACTGCGGCTTTCCGGCTGCTGCGCTTCCAGTACAAGTATCCTGGCACCCCGATCAGCACGATCGCAGTGCCCCAGAAGGCTTGGGTTGGGCGCGTGATTATTGTGTTCAGCGTCCAAGCCGTTCCGACTAACACATAGATCGCGGGGAGCCATGGATATCCGGTGCAGCGGTAGGGACGCGGAATATCTGGACGCTTCCAACGCAGCAGAAACATTCCAATCACGGTCAACGTGTAGGAGAGCACCATGCCGTAGATGACGTAGGTGTAGAGCTGATCGTAACGGCCACTGACCGTGAGGAGTGCGGCCCAGATGCCTTGTCCAATCAGGCTAAAGGCGGGCGTGCGCCATTTGGGATGGATGACCGCCATGCGCTGGAAGAAGACACCGTCCTGCGCCATCGCAAGATAGACGCGAGCGCCAGAGAGTGTACATGTGGCGGCGGCGCTGAAGCATGAGACCGCAATCATGAGCGACAGCCACACGGCGGCACGGGGAGAAAACAGCGCAGCGGCGGCGGCGTGGGCGATGGTTTCATGCTTGGCGATTTCGCTTAGCGGCAGCGCGTACAGGTAGGTCACATTCATCGCCATGTAGATCACGCCGACCACCATCACGCCCATCACCATGGCCAATGGCACGTTGCGGCGCGGTTCTTTGACCTCGCCCGCCACCCATGTGATGTAAACCCATCCGTCGTAAGCCCAGAACACTGCGATGAGTGCGATGCCCATCACGGAGATCAACTGAGTGGGATGAAGCCCCATGGTGAGACCAACCCCGTCGGAGTGGAAGTGAGACCAGTCGCCTTTGCCGACGGCGAATCCCAGAATCACAAAGCTCGCCATGGCGGCGAATTTTGTCCACGTGGAAAGATTTTGAAGAAGTGTTCCCCAGCGCAGGCCCACGACGTTCACATAAGTAACCAGGGCAATCAAGATCAGACCGAATATGTGCGCGCGAGTGATGGTGATGCTCGCGAACTGCAGCACAACGTGCTCCTGCGAGACGATGGGGAAGACTTGTCCTGTGTAAGCGGCGGAAGCAACCGAGAGAGCGGCAATCGTGCCGCCGTTGGCAACCGCGAATAGCATCCAACCGTAGAGGAAGGCGACGAGATCGCCATAAGCCTCGCGGAGATAAACATATTGGCCGCCGGATTCGGGGAACATGGAACCCAGTTCGGCGAAGGCGACGCAGCCAAAAAGCGAAATTACGCCGCCGATCACCCACACCAGCAAAAACAGCACGGGCTGGGGCAGCGGGCCCGCAATATCTTTGGCGGTGAGGAAAATCGAGGAGCCAATAATGCCGCTCACCAGCAGGAGAACGGAATCGAGCAGGCTGAGTCCGCGAACCAATGTGGGTGGGGAGTTTACGGCGGGCGTTTCGATCGTGGGGGCGGCGGGAGTTTCCATTATCCCATCCCGAGTTCGTCCGGCGATTCGAGCGGCGTGCCGCAGCTGCGGCAGATGACGGCGGAACAATCGCCGCAGGTTAGAGGATCGTTCACTTCTTTGGCGCAGTTTGGGCAGTAGAGCGATCCGGAGTTCGATGGAGGCGGAAAATTCGGAGGACGTGTCGCCATGAGGAGAGAACTTTAGCACACAAGGGAAGACATCCGACCACCTCACCGGGCAGATAAGCCGAGCTTACAGTTGTGCAGGTCCGGGTGACCTCATATCTTCAGGCTCAGGAGGAACATGGGCTGCGTTGTGAAGAAACCCCATGAGCAGGTCGCCGGTCTTATCGCCTGCAGTTTCTTGAAAAACTCTGCCGCAGTTTCCATTACTCCAACCTTTTCCGCCACTGCCGAAGCGATCCATTGGTTGGTCCAGGGAAACTCCGTCATCCCGTGCCAAACGCTGCGGGGGGGAGCTTTAAGGGACAGGTAGCTTTGCTCATCGTTTCACCATCTTTGGCAACTTAGGAGGGCGAAGGACTAAAACTGCGAACCCCTCACCTGCCACTGTAAAGTCTCCCGACATTGTATGTCACCAAAGCATCAGCTCGGCCATTGATCGTGGCCTCGAGAACCATTTCCTCGCTCGGGTGCCAAACCTGCGGCCGCCGGAGAAAACGTACTTCTACTGGTTCGACCAAAGCCGCGACTTCGGCCAAGAACTCGTCAACCATCTCCAGTGTTACGCCGTTCGCGATGCGCTGCTTCGGACTCTTCAGCACATCCTCATATACCAAAAAGAGCGGGGGAGCAGCCAACGGGACACGCCGCCGATTTGCCACGAGCCGGAGTACAGCGTTTCATGATCTTTCTCCTTATGGTAGAAGATGAAGTATAGAAACCGAGATCCTGAAGTTGTATTCCGGAGGTAAGGCGCGGCTAGAATGAAGCAAGAAGAAAGAGGTAAACCAGGGCGAGTGGCACCTGACCGATCCGCGCACGCAGAATCTGCGGTGCGCAGGTTGCGGTCCGAGGGGATGCAGCATCGACGCCCTACCCGGTTTTTCGGTCGCTTCCAGCTGGAGAAGTATTTCGAGGACCTAGAACCGGATACGAGAGGGCTTTGTGACCAGTGCCAAGCAGCATCGTCGCAGGGGGGCCGCGTTTTAACGCTCTATGCCTGACAAATCCCTAACTCCCGACGAGAAGCTGCAGCAGGAATTCAACCGCTGGGCCGCGGCTGGCGAAGGCCCGAAGATGGAGAGCCACCATCTCGACATTACGGCGAAGACGATTCGTCGAATGAACCTGCGTCCCGGGGAGCGCGTGTTGGACCTGGGATGTGGCTCGGGATGGGCGACGCGATTGCTGGCGCGGCTGGTGGGTGAAGGGCCGGATGGATTCGGTCAGGTGGTCGGTCTCGACGTTGCCGACGAGATGATTCGCGAGGCGCGCGCCGCCTCGAAAGATTTCGATAACGTGCTCTACGTCTGGGGTTCGGCGCAGCAGATTCCGTGGGAAGAGAACTTCTTTGACAAAGTGTTGTCGGTCGAATCGTTTTACTATTACGCCGATCAGGACCGGGCGTTAATGGAGCTGTTTCGCGTGATGGCACCTCGGGGAGAACTGTTTATCCTGATAAATTTATATAAAGATAATCAATATTCCCTGCAGTGGGTGGATAAGTTAAAAGTGCCGGTCCACGTACGCTCGCAGGAAGAATATGTGGATCTACTCAAGAAACACGCCTTCGAAAATGTGGAGGCCTGCCGCATACCCGACGACACGCCCACGCCGGACGACTACAAGACAAAATCGTTTGATAGTCTGGACGATCTGCGAGCGTTCAAGCGCGAGGGAGCGTTGTTGCTGAGGGCGACGAAGCCCGATCTGCGGACACCGGCGCCGGGGTACACGATTTACTAATTTGCTTCCACTAATCTCTAGATCTCGCTATCGTCGTCGTCTTTGTCGCGATGGCTCAAGTCTTTTGCGGGGCTCAGGGCGCGGCCATCGGAGGCATGGCGGATTTCAATGCGGCCATTCACGTTCGCGAGTTTGATGCGCGGCCCGCCGTTGCCAAGTTCCCCGCGCAGGTCGTGGCCTACGAAGCTGTGATGATTCACGTGCAGGCCAAAGTCATTGTCGATCCGGCCGGAAACTGTGCTGGCCTCGATTTCTGCCATGGAGTCCGAAGGAATCGTCAACTCGACGGCGCCGTTCACAGACTTTAGTTCGAGGGATGAGCCGCGAAGCTCATCAAACTTGGCGTCCAGATGACCGTTGATGGTGGAGAGATCGGCTCGGCCGGAAAGATTGTGGGCTTCCAGTCTGCCGTTGATGCAGGAAGCATGCACCTCACCGGTTACCCCGGTGACATCGAGGGACCCATTGATCAGTTTGATTTCGTCCAGGCGTGCAGTGCGCGGAACGGTAAGCGTGTATTCGACGCTGGCGGGATTATTGTGCGAGCCCCAGTTGAAAGTGAGATCGTCGTCGGGATACTTGGTGCGAATCGAAAGATGGTCTTTGCCGGAATCAATGTCGATGCGTGCCTGCTCCAGCCGCTCCTTCGAGTCGGCATACTTCACGGCATCCACCTTGACTTCGTCTTGATCCCAGGTGGAGATGTGGACCGCTCCGTTAATGTTATCGAGTTCCACTCGGCCGTCGGAACTGAGGGCATAGGTCTGGTGGAATTCTTCGGTGAATGCACCGCGGTGATCGGAGGCTTGCGCTGCGACCATGAAAATGAAGAGCGTGCAGGCGCTCAGGACGAATCCTGAACGAGCGAGGAATTGGCGTGGACGGTTCATGGAGTCCTCCGTTTAAGAAGTTAGACGTAGCGAGTCAGGATTGGTGAGAGCCAGGGAACAAGCCGTCTTCGCATAGTGAGCATACGAAAGGCTTCCCGGCGATGTTCCCAAGCTATCTCCGGGCAACGATTGGCCCTTTCTTGCCCGTTTCGGTCAGCAGAAAGACGCCCAGAATCGTCATCTCGGGCTCAATGGGATGGCGGTAGCGCTGCCCGGGATAAACCACGTAGTAAATAAACGGGTACAGAACAATCAGCCAGAACAACAGCCAGACGCCCGGTTTGCGCTGACGCAAAGCGCGTCCGAGTCCCCAGAACATCAGCACGGACGAGGCCAGGAAGAGTGAATTTTTGGCCGGGGCCAGCCACCAGATTTGGGCCAAGCGCGGCGGTCCGGCCCAGAAATATATGAAGCGCTTGAGACAGAGCAGGGCAAAACGACCGTAATCTGCCTTGATATAGTCGAGCGCCTGCCGCTGCCGCCGGTCGATATAGGCAAGTTCGCCCATCGAAGTGTACTGGCGCATGGCATAGGTGTCTTGCGTGGGATGCAGGTATTGCATCCAGGTGCCGTCAGCGCCAGGGCCATTGCCGAGTCGCAGTTCCGCGCCGATGTTATCCCGGATGAAAATAAATTTTCCAAAGGTTCGATAGTTACGCACCGTCCAGGGTGTGATGCAGGCGATGAAGATTAAAGAAGCCAGAACGATGCCGCCCAAAGAGGGCTTGCGCCGCTTCGCGCGGTGATGCCAAGCCCACAATCCAGATGCGGGCAGGAACGCGATCAGTACCGTGCTGTTCAGCGCGGCGATTCCCCAGAGCAGCCCAAACGCGATCCAAGGCTTTAGGCCGTCGCGCTCTTCCATGGTCAGCGCGAGCCAGAAAATAACGGCCAATAGCAGTGCTGAAAAACTTGTCTCCCAAACCCAGCGGGTGCACCAGAACATTACATAAGGCAGAAGGGCCCAAGTCCAAGCCGAACCGACCGCGACTTTCTCGGAAAAGATCCGGCGCGCGACTAGAAAAATCGGGATGCAGGTCAGCGCGGAAAAGACACTGTTGATGCTGAGCAAAACGAACGCCGATGCTCTCGAATAAATGCCGAAGATGTGGAAAACGCCGGCAATCAAATAGGGATACAGAGGAGGTTCCCATGCGGTTGGCCCTGTGGGCGCGCCAAACGCATCGCTGAAGCCGCGCCCGGAAGCGATGGCCGCTCCGATGCGTCCCATCTCCCAGCCGAAGCCGAAGTTGTCTTCCGCGCTTTTGAACTTGTAGGTATGGCCGACGAGGATCCAGCCCACGCGCAAAAACAGAGCGATGGCCACCATCCAAAACTGCGATGTGCGGATATGCGCCCATGCATTGATCAACAGAGTTAGAATGCGGGCGCGGTGAGCGGCCACGGCAGATTTTGAATCCATGGATGATTCTATTTGTAGCTGAGCCCCGTCGCGGCGGCAACTCGACACGGTCTCGAATTGATTGACACCCGAACACGGTATATACCTAGACTGAAGTACTCTGAACCGTTCGCCGCGCGGTTGAACGTATAATTGTTTATCTGGTACGCACGAGGTCACCTGATGGGCTGGCTGCAAAACAAGTTCGAGAAGAATTTCATGATCAGCACGGTCGACTACGTCTTCAACTGGGCGCGCAAGTCTGCCGTGTGGCCGATGACGTTTGGCCTGGCTTGCTGCGCGATCGAGATGATCGCATCCTCTACAGCGCGCTTTGATATTGCGCGCTTCGGCTCGGAAGTGTTCCGCCCCAGTCCGCGACAGAGCGACTTGATGATCGTCGCC
>DATNKA010000953.1:0-3725 GCA_035603655.1 Candidatus Acidiferrales bacterium
TCGCTGGCCGTATCCATCGAGCGGGACCAGACGTAATTCGTAATCGAAGTTAGACCGTGCCAACCAGTCAGGCGCAGACTGGCTTGAAGAGAGTTGTAGTTCGACTTGGCCGAGGACTGTTGCTGAAAAAGGTAGGTCGAACCGTAAGGGTTGTTACCGTAAACCCGAGGCACGCCGTAGCCGTTGACGCAACCGGGACCGCCAGCCGGATAACAGGGAGCGCCGTTGAACGTGTTGACATTGGCCTGCGCAAAGGCGATGTCATAGGCGTCGATTGTGCTTCCATTCGGCTGGTTGAGATCGACGAAGCGCAACAAACGATCCCCTTGCGACCCCACATAACCCACCTGGAATACCAGTTTGCTACCAAACTGCTGCTGAATATTGAGGTTGTAGTTCTCCATGTAAGGCGTTTTTATGTTGCGGTTAAAAACAAAAGAGTCGCATTCGCCGCAGCCAGGAGTACCGAAAGTGGGGACTCCCGCTCCGATTACACCACCGTTGGCAGACGAGGGAAGCACCTGCGCGGGCCCAATCGGGTTATAGGCCGGCCCTGGATCGAATGCGGGCGGATAAGGCAGGTGACCGAGAACCATGTCCTGAGACATGGCATCGTAGAAAAGGCCGAAGCCGCTGCGGACCACCGTGCGGCCGTGACCAAATACGTCCCAAGCCGCGCTGACGCGCGGGGAGAAGTTTCTGTGATCGGGATTGTACAGCTGGCTCAAACCGGGCTGTCCAACTTGAGTCAGGGTGAAGGTTGCGGCGCTCAAATCATAGTTCGTGACGTTGCTTAACAGATTATTCTTTTCGCCCACGACGCCGAAGTAATCCCAGCGTAGCCCATAATTGAGGGTAAGGCTGGGAGCGAGGTGGAAACTGTCTTGTATGTAGAAAGCATAACTGTTTTCAAACGTATGTCTGCGCGCATCGCCGGCATATTCCGAGCCACCATCGACATAACCGGCAAGAAAGTCTTGCAGCGGCGTCGAAGCGGGTGTTGACGCGGAACCAGGATTCAGCCCACCGCCTGAGAATTCCAACTTACCCCGGAAACTCCGGGAGAATACCTGTTGGATCGCCGTCCGGTGGAATTCAAATCCGAATTTAACGTCGTGCTTGTTCACCTTCCAGGAAAATCCGTCAATCACCTGGCTATTTGAATCGACGCGAGTGCGCGGAACGCCGCTGCTGGCCCCCAACTGCGAGAACCCACCCACGACGATTGCAGGTAGTCCGGAGTCAGCAGCACCAGAGCCTTGACAGTCTGCCACAGAACTGGCCGAGCACAACCCGATCGAACTCGGGTGGAAGCCCAAGTCTTGCGGAAAGAAGCCCTCCGCGAAACGGTTCCAGCCATAGCGCAACTCATTTACCTTGTTCGCTCCGATCGTTCTCACGTACGACAGAGAAACCAGCTGAACCCGCGTGGGCGTATACGTATCGAAACCGGGCAGCTGTCCTCCGCTCGCGGTTAAGGCCAAAGGAAAAGCCTGGGTACTGTTGCCGTAATAGTAGCGGCCGCTGATCTGATTATTTGAATTAAAGCTGTGGTCGATCTTGGCTATTACACTGTCAACGGTGTTGTACGACGGCGCGGTTGTGGAAACGTTGGGAGTGGTGCAACCGCTGTCGCTCGACGTAATTCCAGCAATGTTTGGGGCAGGCCAAGGATTGCGCGCGAGCAAAGCTGCAATGACTGGGTTGCTGGGTCCTCCGTCTGCGGCGATGTTTGCTGGATCGGGCACACAGCCGAGGCTGACTACTCCAACTCGCTCGCGTTGTCCTTCGTAGTCCACATAGAAGAAGGTCTTATCTTTGATGATCGGCCCACCCAGGGAGCCGCCGAACTGATTATTGTGGAAAGCGGCCTTGGGCTGGCTGGAAGGATTGAAATAATTGCGCGCATCCGTGGCGTCGTTACGGAAATACTCGATTGCCGTGCCGTGAATGTCGTTGGTGCCGCTTTTTGTAACCATATTGATGACGGCGCCGCCGCTGCGTCCGTACTCTGGCTCAAAATTGGATAGCACGCGAAGCTCGGCAACGGCGTCGATGGGCAGAATTGTGGCTGGCGTACCGAAGACGCCCGCCTCGTTGATAGCCGGATCGTTGCGATAACCGTCATTCATGTCCGTCCCATCGAGGAGAAAGTTATTGGAACGACCTCGGGCTCCGTTCATGGAGAAGACTCCATAAGAACCGGGCGAGTCAGATATCTGATCGGGAGATCCGGCGATGCCCGGGGTCAAGTAGATTAGCTTTTGATAATCACGACCGTTGACCGGGATATCCTTCATCTCCGATGCCGTGATCGTGCCCCCCAGGGTATCGCTGGTGGTCTCTACCAGCGGCAACTCTTCAGCAGACACTTCTACCCTGCTCGACACCTGCCCGGGCCTCATCTTGGCATCCACGCGGCGTTCGGAGGCTACGTCTACGGTCACTTCCTTGGCTTCGAAGGTCTGAAAGCCGGTCAGGACAACCGTCACCGTATAGGTCCCGATCGGCAATTCTGGCAGAGCGTAGCTGCCATCAGCGCTGGTCTCGGTGGTGCGCTCTAATCCTGTGGCTACGTTCCTTACTGTCACCTTGGCTCCGGCGACGGCTGCACCCGTGGCGTCATTCGCAGTGCCGAGAATCGTGCCGCGGAAAGTCTGCGCTGCCAAAGAAACCGCCGCCAGTAGCACAAACATCAGGATGATGCGCGCTCTCATAGAATCTCCTTGAAGCAGATGGTTTCGGGAGTGATGTCCGATGCGGTAGGTCGAGTCGTCTGCCTTCAGATACACGCAAGCAATCCCTTGCAGGCGAATGAGATGCAGCGCCCCGACCGCACAACGCACATTATCGAAAGGCTATCCCAACAGTCAACCATCGAGTTGCGATCCAAAGGATAGATTTTACGAATGAATAGTGCCTCAGAGTATTTCGGGCGATCGCTACGTGCATCTCCCTCGGTTGCGAGACGAGTTTGACGCCAGGAGGAATCGAGCAGGATCTTTCGCCGACTTAGAAGGTGATGGTTACGCCGCCGCGAATGGAACGGGCTGACTGGACGAAATACACGGTCTGGCCGTCTTGACCCATCACCGGCACATAGCCTTGCGCGAGCAGGTTGCGCAAGTCAACCAGCGCCTCCATGTGAGCTGGGAGGAAACCGAGTGTCGGAAGCGGTTGTCGAATAAACAGGTTCAGAAATGGATCGCTCTGTCCCGGGGACGCGTTGAACATATCCACGGGCGTTAGCGCCGAACCGTTGACAAAGCGGTAGGACGCGATCCAATGAGTGTGCGTGCAGTTTACGGTACCACTGAGCTTGGCGGCCACGGCTTCGCGCCGCTGGGTCTTGATCCACTGACCCGCGTCCTGAATCGCGACGTCAGGCTTGGCCAGGTCGAGAACGCCGCCATAAGCGAAGTCGAGGGTTGCGCTGAGATCTGAATAAAGCTTGCGCTCAAGCACTACTCGAAGCCCGTGCGTAGACAGGGTGTCGCCGGCATAGGTGAAGGTGCCTGAGTACACATCGGGCAGCAGGTCGCCACCCGCAGCCGTCACCTCGCCCGTGCCAAGCAGCGCCGTATTGTCCACGCGATCATTGAACACCGCGACTTGCATGTTGTTTTTGCCCATCCGCCGCGAGACATTCAATTCCTGATGACGTGAGCGTTCGAGCTTCGTCGAGAAGTTAGCCAGGCTGATGCGAGGTTCAGCACCGCCGGAAT
>DATNKA010000954.1:0-4044 GCA_035603655.1 Candidatus Acidiferrales bacterium
GCCATTCGAAGACGGGTGATCTGCCGGGAGTGTGCCGCCGCGCGGATATCCTCGTCGCCGCCATTGGACGCGCAGGAATGATCACCCGCGACTTCGTGAAGCCTGGTGCCACCGTGATCGACGTTGGCATGAACAAGGTGACCGACGCGGCGGAATTTCAGCGCCTGTTCGCCGGCCACTTAAAAAACAATGCCAAGCGCGAACAAAATTTCCTGACCAAGGGATCCACTCTGGTCGGCGATGTGCATCCCGAGGTGAGTGAGGTTGCGGGAGCCCTTACCCCCGTTCCGGGCGGAGTCGGGCCGCTGACCATCGCGATGCTGATGTACAACACGGTGAAAGCTGCGAAAATGCGTCGCGGAAGCCACGTACCGGATCTTGCCAGCCAATGAAAGCCCCATACCGAGCTACAGAAGGACCGACGATAACGCTCTTTTTCTTCTTTGCATTTTCTCTGCATCTCTCCGTCTCTGTGGTAAAGCGACTTCGGTTGGAGGCGGATTGCTGAAAGTCGGCCTCACTGGCAGCATCGCATCGGGCAAATCAGTTGTCGGAGAGATGTTCGTCGCACTGGGCGCGCATCTGGTCCAGGCGGACGACATCGCCCACCAGCTAATGCAGCACGGACAAACTGTCTACCACGAGGTGGTCGCACATTTCGGCCGCGACATTCTCAACAACGACGGCAGCGTAAACCGTGCCAAACTCGCAGACGCTGCCTTCGGTCCGGACCCTGGCTCCGCACCAACGAATCCAACGGCAGCGTTGTCGCGAGGCCGCTCCCGCATAGATGAGCTAAATCGAATCGTTCATCCCGCGGTGATCCGCAGCCAGGAGGAGTGGATGGAAGAGGTGGGACGGCAAGACCCGCGCGCTGTCGCTATGGTGGAGGCCGCGCTCATCCTCGAGGCGGGCACCGCGAAACGTTTTGATCGTCTGATCGTGGTCACCTGCACCGACGAACAACGCATCGACCGCTTCGCCGCGCGCCATAAGTTACCGCTTGACCTCGCCCGCAAGGAAGTCCAGCGCCGCATGGCCGCGCAACTCCCCGAAGCAGAAAAAATCAAAGCCGCCAGTTATGTGATCGACAACTCCGGCCTGCTCGACCGAACCCGCGAGCAAGTGCGTGTGGTATGGGCAGAGCTGCAGCCTCTTGCGATTGCCACGCGCTAAGAAAGAAATCGATCCCTGCGAGTCGAGAGAGCAGGCTGCCGCCATCGAAGAGTGGCAGACTGGTTAGGTTCGTAGGCATCCCCTACAAAAAGCGCCAGGTGGCCAGCCAGCTAGGGGCGGAGGAACAAGGCTGCGGAGGAACAAGGCTGCGGAACTCCTGCAGTCGGGTGGTCGATGCGTTCCGGATTCCTCCACCTAAGTCCATTGCACGCAGGATCTTGCCGGCAAGCTATTGCATCCATAAAGATTTCTTGCCGAAATTCCCGGCAGCCCCCACAGCGCCTCAAATCGGCCCGGAACACGTCCTCGAGCCCAATCTGCTGCCGTCAGAAAGCTCACAGGCAAGAACAGACGTCGACTCGGCGTGCCGGGTTGCGGAACATTGTTTAGAATCGAACGTAGAATTGAATGTGGACGTTGGCTTAGTTCTCAGGTTCGGTTTCGCGGCCCCGAAAGTTTGCCCTTTATGAGACTCATACGACCCGCAATATTCGCGCTGGTGCTCGCCGGCGCATTCTTCTACTTCACCACGTGGCGTTCGAATTCGCAGACTAGCCTCCCGCATCCCGCAGATTGGCTGCCTCATCCCGCGCAGGTCGAAATAACAGAAGCCGCCGGAAACGATGGACTCGACAGCGAAGAGCAGAACAACATCGGCGTCTATCGTAGAAACATTCCATCGGTGGTGAACGTCACGTCGCGTGCCATGACCTTCGACTTCTTTTACGGGCTGCAACCTCAGGAAGGACAAGGTTCAGGATTTGTCATCGACAAGGACGGTCACATCCTCACCAACTATCATGTGGTCGCCGATGCGCGCCAGGTGGAAGTCACGCTGCACAATCGCAAGAAGTACAAGGCAACCGTCGTCGGCACTGATCCGGCGCACGACTTGGCGGTGATACAGATCAAGGCGCCCGAACTGGTTCCCGCCGTGCTCGGCGACTCCCGCAACCTGCAAGTTGGACAAAAGGTCTACGCCATCGGCAATCCGTTTGGTCTTGCCGGCACCATGACGCGTGGCATCGTCAGTTCGATCCGCCCGGTGCGCGAGCCCAATGGGGCAACCATCGATGAAGCCATTCAGACCGACGCCGCCATCAATCCAGGGAACTCGGGCGGACCACTGATGAACTGGCACGGCGAAGTGATTGGCATCAACACAATGATTCTTTCCAGCGTCGGCCAAAATGCTGGGATCGGCTTCGCCATACCGATCAACACCGCGAAAGCAGTTCTCAACGATCTGATGACCCTGGGCCGAGTGCGGCGTCCCGCCCTGGGCGTGCGCACGATTCCCATCAGCGCCGAGCTGGCGGATGAAATGGGATTGCCCGTTGATTATGGTCTGCTGATCGTGCAAACCATCCCCGGCGGCTCCGCTGACCAGGCTGGCCTCCACGGTGGCACCGAGCGCGCATATCTGGGGAACATACCAATCATGCTGGGCGGAGACTTGATCGTTGCCATCGACGGCGAAAAAGTTGAGGACGAGCAGACCCTATCGCAGATGATGAACAATCGCCGCGCCGGAGATACGGTAAGAGTTACGATCTACCGCAACAAGAAAAAGCTCGAGGTGAACGTGGCGCTCGGCGAAGCCAGAGAGCAAGTGTGAAGAGGCTGTTGAAGTTCACTGGCTCCCGCGAATTAGGATTGCGGCAGTTGAGCAAACTGCCTTCTGTTTCCCGCCTATGACTGCCGCACACTCGGGGTGAAACTTCTTCAGGCCGCGGCCTCGGCGAGGAAGTCCTCGAGCTCGCCCACCTCTTTATCGTTAAGGCGCAGGTCGCCGGCGCGCATTACGCCTTCGGCTTGCCGCGCACTGCGAGCTCCGACGATGGCCCCTGTGACTGCGGGATTGTGCAGTGTCCATGCGATGGCAACTTCGCCGACAGAACGGTTGTGGCGTTTGGCGATTTCCCGAAGGTGATCTACAAGGGCAAGATTGCGCGACAGATTTGGCTCGGTAAAGTCGGGATGGCCTCTGCGCCAGTCGTCCTGGGGAAGCCTGGCTGCCCGTTCGCGGGTCATCGCCCCGCTGAGCAGGCCGGAAGCCATCGGCGAATATACAATCACTCCAATACTTTCGCGCAGGCAGTAGGGCAGGATCTCGTCTTCGATCTCGCGGTGCACCAGCGAGTAAGGCGGCTGCAGAGAGGTCACCGGGGCGATGGCCCGCGCGCGTTTCAGCTGCCCTACATTGAAATTGGATATACCAATCCATCGCACCTTGCCTTCGCGCTTCAAGTTGGCGAGCGTAGACCAGCCCTCTTCCAGGGCAGGGGAGTCGGGATCGGGAGGCCAGTGAATCTGGTACAGATCGATCACATCGACAGCAAGACGGCGGAGGCTGTCCTCGACTTCGCGGCGGATGGAATCGGCGGCCAGAATTTTTTGCACCTGGCCTTTGGAATCCCAGCGCAGGCCGCACTTGGTAAAGATGTATGGCCGGGAGCCGTGCCAGCCCTTCAGCGCACGACCAACAACTTCTTCGGAGTGTCCGAGGCCGTAAACGGCTGCGGTGTCGATCCAGTTGACGCCGAGTTCGAGTGCGCGATGAATGGCCGCGATGGAATCGTCATCGTCCTGCGACCCCCAGGCGAACTGCCAACCAGAACCGCCGACGGCCCATGCGCCATAGCCGACGGGAGTAATGTGCAAGTCGGAGTTGCCAAGCTTGCGAGTTTGCATTCCAATCTCCTTAGACCTGGTTAGATTATGAGGAAGGACAATCCGTTGCAAGAACGAAAGCGATGAAAGTCGATGCCATTCGCGTGTATTGCCTGGACTTTCCAGAGGCCAAAGAGAACCTGCAATGGGGCGATGAGCTCTGCTTTAAAGTTGGCGGAAAGATCTTCGTGATGC
>DATNKA010000955.1:0-2472 GCA_035603655.1 Candidatus Acidiferrales bacterium
GTTGCTGCGGCCCAATAGCTACGCGGATTAGCCGCAAGACATCCACTCCCATGCCTTCTATCATGCGACGGATCTGCCGATTCTTTCCCTCATCCAGAATGATTTCGAGCCAGCAGTTTTTCTGTCCCGCACGCAACAGACGAGCGCGTTTTGCCCGCAGCATTTCCCTGTCTTTCGTCCTCGCTCCCCGGACCAATGCCTGAATGAATTCCTCATCCGCGACAGTTCCGACCTGCACATGGTAGACCTTTTCCAGATGAGTTTTCGGCGCAGCAATGCGGGCTGCCCAAGCGGAATCATTGGTCAGCAGCAACAAGCCTTCGCTGGCCTTGTCGAGCCGTCCCACTGGAGCTACCCAAGACGATCTGTCGGCCGGCAACGTCGTTGCCGCGAAGTGTCTGTTAAGAATGGTATACACCGTCTCGCGCCCCCTTTCGTCCGAGGCTGTCGTCACTACGCCGCGCGGTTTGTTGAGCATGAGGTAAATCCTTTTCCGCCGCTCAAGCAATTTTCCATCAACGGCAATTTGGTCGCGCTCGCCGGAAACGCGCGCCTCGGGGTCGTGTCGTAGCCGTCCGTTCAAGCTCACGCGCCCGGCGCGGATCAACTCCGCCGCGCTCGACCGGGAACAGTAGCCGAGCTTGGACAGGGCTCGCGCGAGTCCGGTCCGGGGGATTGGGTTGTTATCGTCCACGCTTTTCATGCTACCCGAGAACGCTAAAAGAAAAACCCGGGGAAAAGCTTCAGGCTCCGGGCTTCGACATGCACGATGCTCGGCCGCTTGGTACGATATGGTCAAGTTGTTTGCTCATATAGATAGAAGGAGAACGCATGTCCCCTCAACACCCTCCGCGCTTTCTGAAAATTGTAGAAGAGGCGAAAACTCGTGTGCGCGAAACCAATGTCGCGGAAGTGAAAAAGAAAATCGATGGCGGCGGGCAATTCGTGCTGATCGATGTGCGCGAAGAGAGCGAATTCGCCAACGACCATCTGCCGGGCGCGATTCACCTGAGCAAGGGCATCATCGAGCGCGACATCGAGGCGCGCGTACCCGCTCTGGACGCTGCGATTGTGCTCTACTGCGGCGGAGGATTCCGCTCGGCGCTGGCGGCTGATAATCTGCAGAAGATGGGTTACACGAACGTGCTTTCGATGGATGGCGGAATTCGCGACTGGCGGGAAAAGGGATATCCGCTGACCAAAGGGAAATAACTAGCCGATTCTTCCACCTCATACCACATGCAGCTTCTTCTGCATCTCTTCCAAGGTCACCCCTTTGGTTTCCGGATACACGAAGAGAACCACGAAGAACTGCAGTACCATCATGGCGGAAAAAAACATGAATGGAATGGACTTGGACCACGCCGCCAGCGTGGGGAACGCGAACGAAATCGCAGCGTTCATCAGCCAGTGCGACAGGCTGCCCAGGCTCTGTCCTTTGGCGCGCACCCGATTGGGGAACACTTCGCTGATATAGACCCATATCACCGAGCCCTGGGAGAAGGCAAAACTGGCGATGAAGCCGATCAGCAGCCACACCAGCAGTTCGTGATGTTTGTTGCTAGAGAAAATCGCAGCTACGCCAGCCAAGCAGGCCGCGGTTCCCACGGAGCCAATGAGCAGCAGCTTCTTTCGGCCGAGCTTGTCGATGACCGACATGGCGATCATGGTAAAGATCAGGTTTGTGCAACCCACGGCGACTGCCTGCAAGTCGCCGGATAATTTGCTGTAGCCCGCGAAGGCAAAAATGTCGTTCAGGTAATAAAGAATCGCATTGATGCCTGAAAGTTGGTTGAACATGCCAATGCTGATCGCTAAAAAGATGGGAAGAAGGTACTTTCTGGAAAATAATGCTTCATCGGCATGCCCGTGTTCCGCATCAATGGATTGGACAATTTCCTGCAAGTCTTTCTCGTAGTTCTCATCTCCGGTAAGGCGCAGAATTTCTCGGGCCTCGTCCACCCGCTGCTTCTTTACCAGCCAGCGCGGGCTGCGCGGAATAGTAAACAGCAGCAGGCAGAACAACGCCGCCGGAAAAGCGGCGACTCCGAACTTCCAGCGCCACTCTGCATCCACGCCGAAATGCTGAGTTCCCACCAAGAAATTCGAGAAATAGGCCAGCAAAATTCCCCCCACCACGTTGAACTGGAAGACTCCCACCAGACGTCCTCGCCAGTTCGCAGGCGCGATTTCTGCAATGTACATAGGGCCCAGCACCGAGGAACCACCGATGCCGAGTCCGCCGATGAAGCGGAAGACTACGAGCGCGGGCCAGTTCCAGGCGAAGGCACAACCCAGCGCTGAAACAAAGTAGAGCACGGCCATGACGCGCAGACTGTCGCGGCGGCCGTATTTGTCGCCGGGAATTCCAGCGAACATCGCGCCGAGAATTGTCCCAATCAGCGCCGCAGAGACCGTGATGCCCAGCAAGTCGGGAGTCAGATGATAGACCTGCATGAGATTGCTTGTGGT
>DATNKA010000956.1:0-2884 GCA_035603655.1 Candidatus Acidiferrales bacterium
CTCGACGAGAAGCTTCAGTTGATTCTCTCCAAGTATCCCTCCAATGCCTCACCAGGTGGCGGAGGCGGATATATCGAGGGTGTAACGAGGCTCCATATTCCCGACATCAATATCTCCGATTCGGGCACGGGTTCAGGGAGCACAACCCAGCCGAGCTCTACTTTCCCTGCGACTATTGCTCTTGCTGCCAGTTGGGACAGGCAGTTGTCTTATGACTACGGGAGTGAAGTAGCGATCCAGTTGCGCGCCCAAGGATTCGCAATGGGTCTTGGCGGAGGTGCAAATCTCACACGAGAGCCCAGAGGAGGCAGATCATTCGAGTACTTAGGCGAAGATCCACTCCTCGCGGGGGAACTGTTGGCGGAGCGCACGAAAGGGACTCAGAGCCGGAAGGTGATGGCGTCGATCAAACACTTTGCGGGAAATGAACAGGAGACGAACCGCATGGGTGGAGACAGCCGCATCAATGACCGCACCCTGCGAGAACTTTATTTACTACCTTTTGAAATCGCCGTTGAACAGGGCCACCCGGCAAGCGTTATGTGCAGCTATAACCGGCTGAATGGCGAGTATGCCTGCGAGAATTCAGTGCTTCTAACTGACATTCTGAAAACGCAGTGGCACTTTCCGGGCCAGGTGCAGTCGGACTGGGGAGCGACTCACACAACGGCAAAGGCGATCAACGCCGGCCTTGATGAAGAAGAAGGAAGCGATGCGGGCCCTTCTTACTTCGGGCGTGTCCCAGTCCTATTCGCATTGGCCAACCATGACATCAGCCAAGAGCGGGTCGACGATATGGTGCGCCGCAAACTCTATTCAATGATTGCTTCCGGCGTTATGGATAATCCTCCCCACGGTGGAGAAAAGATTGATTTCGATGCGGCGCGGACCTTTGCACAATCCGTAGAGGAACAATCCATCGTATTGCTCAAGAACGATCGTCGGCAGCTTCCGCTATCAGCCTCAAAGCTGAAGCGTATTGCGGTCATCGGCTCCCATGCAGACGTAGCTGTGATGTCTGGTGGCGGTTCTGCAGATACGATGCATCCGGTGACGGGCTCGTTCACTGGGTGTGCAGGGCTGGAATTCCTCGACCATAATGGCTGCGGATGGTGGCGCAATCCGTGGCTGAAGGTTCCTGTTCCCCTGACAAAAGCCATTCGCGAATTATCGCCGGCCAGCGAAGTCGAATTTTCTGGGGTCCAGGACGAGCAAGCGCCCTTCCGCGCATATAGTCCGGGCGAAATCGCCGATGCAGTCGCGCTGGCACGTCGGTCAGATATCGCGATTGTCGTAGTGGCGCAGCCCGCTGGGGAAGATTTCGGAGATTTGAGGACTCTCAGTTTGCAGAACCCCTCGAACCAGAATGAACTGGTAGACGCTGTTGCAAGCGCCAACCCTCATACGATCGTTGTGATCGAGAGTGGTAATCCGGTTCTGATGCCGTGGAAAGAAAAGGTTGCGGCGATCCTCGAAGCCTGGTATCCAGGCGAAGCGGGAGGCAGAGCGATCGCCAATGTCTTGTTTGGCAAGGTGGATCCTTCCGGCAAGCTGCCGTTTACGTTTCCTGCCCGGGACGAGGATACTCCCACCTGGGGCGCTACCGGCGCCATTTCTAAAGATCCTGTCTATTCCGAAAAACTCAATATAGGCTATCGCTGGTACGATGCGAAGAAACTTGCACCGCTTTTTGAGTTCGGCTACGGGCTGTCGTATACCCACTTTACATACTCGAACCTCTCCCTAGAACGCGATCCAGATCACACTCTCCACGTGTCGTTCACGGCCAAGAATGACGGCACGGTTGAAGGTGCAGAAGTTCCTCAGGTCTACCTGGGAATTGATTACGCCGGGGAGCCACCTCTGCGATTGGGTGGCTGGAGCAAGATTCGTTTGAAACCTGGAGAAAGCCAACAGGTCAATATCACGGTTTCGCCACGGACCCAAAGCGTTTGGGACACGTCCGCCACCGATTGGCGGTACATTCCGGACGCCGTCGCCTACGTGGGCTCGTCATCGCGAGACATACGCTTGAAAGAGCGATGATCTGCGACGGAGAACAGCATCTCTGACTGGCAAGAACCTCTTTATATTCACAGGCGATCTGCATGAAGCATTGTTAGAAGGTCGCAGCCCCCTGCGCAATCCAGAGCGGAGCTCCGCTCGGGGACGAGAGCTGCCCGTAGAACGCCTTGCCGCCATCCGGGATGATGAGGAGCGGCACGGAAACCGTCAATGCAGTCGCGCCAGCGGGAAAGTTCAATGTTTGGTTCGTGGACGCGTAGTCCACTCCGGATCGCGCGGAGCCATCAGCGGTCGCAAAATTCACTGATACAGGAGTCTTCGAGGAAGGGTGTAGCGCGACTGTGAAGATCGCCGTGGAAGTGCTGCTGTCAACTACGGCATCGCTTACGGAGATCTGGCGCATCGGCGCATTAATCCGGATTGAGGCGAACAGCGCCGGAGTTGCTCCTTCACAATGCTGCTCCGCATCAGCTGAAAAGTGCTCAACGGCGCCTGAACTCCCGAATACGATCTGATTCACGACGAAGTTGCCGGTTATCGTGTCGCAACCGCGACCCGCTCCATAGATCGACAGCCCTGGGAATCCCGGTGCCTGGAACGGATAGCTCTGTGCGTTGTCATAGGTGCCGGCCGTAAGCAGCGCATTGTTGGGTGCTGCAAAGTCCAGGGCCCAAAGATCAAGTCCCTCCAGCGTCACGCTAACACCATTGTCGTAGTTAGCAGCGGCAATGAAAGTCGCATCGTCGACTGTGAGGAGATAAATTCCGCCTTGACCGATATAATCGCCCGACTGGCTGCTCATGGCGAGCACCGTCATGTTCGCATTGGGATCCAAGATTTGCACATTGGCCGCAGCAGT
>DATNKA010000957.1:0-3728 GCA_035603655.1 Candidatus Acidiferrales bacterium
TCTCGACGCGCGCCTCGCGCATATTGCGCAGGTACTCGCCCTCGGCCACGGAGCCTTGGCCAAGCTTTTCACTCTGGATGGCTTTAAGAAGACTGTCTGCTCGACCGGGCTTAACACAGGCGTGAACTAGATACCTCATAACAATTAAAGAAAAGGGATCCGGCTACCTTGTCGCAAACGCTGCAGCACTGGGCAATCACGCGCCCTCGACCTCAGATGAACATTTCGTCTTGTGGTACGGCTCGCCGCTGGGCGCGAGAGCCGCCATTCTTGCCAGCTCTATTGCCCAGAAGAAACTCGACGCCTGCAGTCACACCACGCACAATGCCGGACACTTGGCGCACCGGCGACACCACGGTTTTGGCTACGACATCGGAGGTATGTTCGACGCGATCGAAGGTGCGGGTGAGCATCTCGTCGGCCCGGATCACCTGGAGGCGAGCACGATCCACAACATCGCTCACAGTCGCATCTACCCGCTGAACTTCAGCGCGGACCGAGGCGGTTGTCTCCGCCAAGTTACTTACGACAAGCTGGACCTTGGGGCGCAACTCCACCACGGTATCGACGATATGCCCAATCTTCGGTTGCAACTCCATAAGGTTGTCCACGAGTTTCGCAGTCTTGGGAAGCAGCTCGATCAACAGCGCTTCGGTTGACTGAATCACCGGGAGCGACTTTCCTTTCAACTCCGCAACTTCACCCTGCAATTTCGCAGCAGTCTTGCGGACCGCGAAGTATAGAGCGACAAGGATGAGCGCCTGCAAAACGACGGCCGCCGTAGTGGCGGCGATAAACCAAGGCATGAGATTTTCCATCATAGTAAAAGCTCCCAGCAAAGAGCCTGATACCAACGAGTCCTTTACTTACACACCCTTAGGAGGCGCAGTCTCTGATGTCGCCTCTTGGTACGCCTGTCGTCCAGCCTCGTAAGCTGCCTTGAACTGATCTTTTTGCTGGCTCACCACATCGCGGCCTTTATCGACCCAACCGGAAGCTTGCTCGCGCGCTTCTTTCGCTCGAGTCCGTACGAACTCCCGTCCCTGTTCCGCCCGAGCTTTAATCTCCTCGCGGGTTTCGCTTCCCGCTCGGGGCGCATACAAAACTCCGACGAGTCCCCCTAAACCCAAACCCGCCAGGAACCACACAAAACTGCTGCCATCATGGTCAGACATTGGAGCCTCCTGAAAAGTGCAATGTTACTTAACCGGATGGTAGCACCCGCATATCGGAAATACAATTACGGCAGAACCCCTAAGCGGGCATCCGCGAAACTGCACCAAGAGGGGAATTTTGTTTATTTCTGCATCGGATTCGCAGGGGTGGGGGCCGGCGCGGCGGGCTGGGTTTTCGCGGGAGCGGATTTCTCACCCTGCAGAACAGAGCGGGGGCCGCTATGTTTGATGGCGTTGATGGAGAGCGTCACCGATGTCAACATGAACAGCACGGCTGAAATGGTGGTCGCTTTAGAGAGCGCGGTGGCTGCTCCGCGAGGGCCAAATGCCGCCTGGCTTCCCTGTCCACCGAAGGCTGCCGAGATGTCCCCGGCCTTACCGCTTTGCAAGAGGACAACAATAATCAGAAACAGGCATACGATGACGTGAATGATGGTAACGAGAATGATCATGGAATCGAGAAGTCCTAAATTGTCGGGCTGTGAAAGATTAGGAGATATTTTTCCAACTAGCGATAGTCTGACATCCGCCCCTCCCATCGGTCAAGGGGCTCGTCGAGGGATCGCGGTCCAGAGATGTGGTTTTCGGCCTGAAAAAGCTGACGAGCCGTCAAGGTTCTGAATATCGTACTAGCAAAGCATCGCACGGTTTCGATTCCGGACCTCCGCGGCCCTGCGTCGCGCGGAAGCACTAATCATCACATAAGGAGAAAGAATGACGATTACGATGAACACCCGAACTATTCCGCTAATCACTTTCGCGGTCGCAATTTGTTTATTCACGGGCATTGCGTCGCAGCAAAGCTACAGCCAGGAACGGAAAGCGGTGAACCTCTCTCCCGCTCGAGGACTTCCCTTCAGTGACGGCATTGTGGTCGGCGATACTTTGTACGTTGCCGGTCAAGAGGGTACGGATGAGTCCAACAAATTGGCTGCAGGGGGCATCGGCCCCGAGACCACTGCAGCACTTGAGAACATTCAGAAGGTGCTCAAGGCCGCCGGTTTCGAATTGAAAGACGTGGTCAGCGTCACAGTCTATCTCGCCGACATTCATGAGTTCCCGGACATGAACAAGATTTACAAGAATGTTATGCCCGATCCCAAGCCGGCTCGAGCGACGATTCAGGCCGCAGCCCTGGTCAACAACGCCCGAATTGAAATCTCGGCGATCGCCGTAAAACAGAAATAGGCCAGATCGCAATTAAGGTTGAGATGCTCGCCTGAGAGAAAGACGCCAGGCTTTGCGCCTACCTATTGGCATCAATCGGGGCGTCACCATGGAACTAAGCAGAAGTCATTGATTTACACCATTCGCAAGATAGCCACCATCCACCACCAGCAGAGTGCCGGTCACGAAGCTGGCACCGTCTGATGCGAGAAACATTGCTGCCCCAACTAGTTGGAGCGCGGGTAAGCACTTCCTCTCCGCGCGGCGTGCCCATCAACAGCGTCTCACTCAGCGGTGTGCGGAAATATCCTGGTGCAATCGCGTTGACACAGAGTCCGTGCCGTGCCCATTCGATCGCCAACGATTTTGTCAAAGAGGCCACGCCGGCCTTGCACGCGCAGTACGCGGCCACTTCATAAAGGGCCAGCAATGAGCCCATCGAAGCGATGTTGATGATGCGGCCATAACTGCGCTCGATCATATGACGTCCGAAAACCTGACACTCTCGGCAACGTGCCTGTGAGGTTAGTGTCCATGAGGTGGTCCCAATCCACCTCAGGGAAATCCAGGGTCGGGGTGCGCTGGCTGAAGCCCGCGGCGTTGACCAGGATATCCACTTTACCGAACGTCTGGATGGTAGCCTGCAGCACGGTTTCGAGCGACGCGCGATCTGCCACGTCGGAGCTTACACGCAGCGATCGGCATCCCGGAGACTCGATCTCGTCCGCCACAGCATTTACCAATTCCATGCGCCGTGCGCCGGGCACGACGTCGGCTCCGGCCTCGGCTAATCCGCACGCGAGGGTGCGGCCTATTACGGAACTGCCCCCGATGACGACCGCCACTTTGGCCCTCGAGATCGAGTTTCTTAAACCCCATGGTTGGCTCAAGTGTATCTAACTTCTCAGATTCGCCGCACCGGTTCTGAGTAGTCCCTTGAGAATTGTGAACCAACTGCGGAACTCGAATCAGGTTGATGAAGGCAGCAGCGCTGCGGGCAATCGCAGTCGGGCCGAACGAGTGAGTGACGGCAGCTTGGCGGGTAGGAAATATCCGATAACGCTCGAAAGGACGATCATTCCAATACCAGCTCTGATGGCACTCAAACCGCAGACTCACGGTACGGATTCGCTGATCTACAGATCCGACGGCTGGGGGACATTCGCCATCGTGGTGAAACGCGCCTACGGGCTGCCCGACGGATGCCGGACTAGGCGCAAGTTTCTTCGGGTGAAATCCAGAAGCATGGGGCGGGTGAACTGGCTTTTGGCACTCTAGATTAACTCAGCAGGCGCTGCAGCCGCTTTGGGTTCGCGACTGGAACCCCATGGAAGCGCTTTGGCCACGGTTTGCGTAGACGCCACTTCCTCAATTGGCAGCTCTACG
>DATNKA010000958.1:0-12522 GCA_035603655.1 Candidatus Acidiferrales bacterium
TGAATGCAGGATTGATGAGCCCGGATCCACCAGAAATGCTTTGCGGTGGCAGAATGACGGCGACGTGCGCACTCTCGGCAATATTGAAACCTTGCATGCTAACGCTCCTATAGAAAATCTGATTTGTCGGTGGGAAGAGCAAGAAAAACGCAAACGAGCCTCGGTTTAAGCATTGCACCATTTACGGTGCACGCGCACGTGTGGTTGTCCGTCTTTTGTCCGTCTTCTTTTGGTGACGTGAGGCAAAGGCGTGCGATACCGAGCAACGAAAGAGGTAATATTGCCCAGTTTTTGCGTACTTGGTTGCCCTGCGTTGTCCGGAGTACCCGAAAAATCTGGCTACGAACCAGAAGGTCGGGAGTTCGAATCTCTCAGGGCGCACCATCTTGCCACTGATAACAAAGCCATTACAAAGTTAGGCAAGAAAGAAAAGAAGGGAGCCAACTTCAGGCTCGCTATGCGGGTTCTCTACTGAACTGTTTCCGTTGTGGTGCTGGCAGCCTCTCCCGTTTCTGCCGAAAGCGGGTTGCTGCGGCGGTGTAGCTCCGTGGCCATGAGCATCAGCGAGCATCGCACGGCCGGCATGTTTGCCCGTTATCACGTCACGGACGACAGGGACCAGCAACAGGTTCTGCGGTTGATTACTGGCAGGCTTGGCGGAGCCATAGTGGACATCACCGTTTGCTGCCGTGAGGTAACGAATAAGGCCTTCGCCTTTTTGGGCACGCCGATTTGGGTCAAGAACAGGGCAAGGAATTACCCGCTGTCCCTGCGACAGCGGGTTCGATAGTCGGCTGGGCTCCTTACTCTCCCGCCACCTCCCGATCCATCGTAAGCAGTCCCACTCGCTCGACGCCCGCGTGGTGCGCCACGTCGATCACGTCGGCCACGTACTGGAAATCGACATCGGCGTCGCCGCGCACGAAAACTACTTTCTCGGCGCGCGTTAAATAAATTTTCGCCAAGCGACCTTCTAGATCTTCCCAGCGCACGTTTTCCTGATTGATCTTCACCGCGGGTGGCAGATCTTCTTTCGTCCATACCACCTGAATGACGACAGTCCGCGACTGCTGCTGCTCGGCAGTCTGCTTCTGATCGGGCTGCGGAATCTGAGCGGTTTCTCCTTGTTCTTTATCCATCGACACGACCACCATGAAAACAATGATCAGTGTCAGCAACACGTCGATCAGCGGTGTGACGTTAATCTGCGGACCGGACGGACCCCCGCCTGCCATTGAGAACGCCATAGAAAGCTCCTTAGGTCGCTGTTTGGCACGCGCGTGTCTGCAACATCAGACACCTGGAGCATAGGCAGAGTTCCAAGGGACGGTCGCTGGTTTAGCCGAAGGTTTCCGGAGGAGGAGGCAAAGGGAGTGGTTGGGGTGTAGCCGGTACGGGCACGGGCGGACAAGGCACCCCCGCGCTCAACGTCCGGCAGCGCGCCGCAAAGAAGTAAATCGAATGCGCGGGAAAGAAAACGATGACGGGCACGGAAATCAGCGCGATCAAATTGTAACTGTCAGAGCAAACGCATGGTTGACAGATTGAACCTGCAGCCAGCCAGCGTGACTTCGCCACGTGATCAGCAAATTCTCAGCGGCCTTGTCTTCGGGAATTCCCTACTGCTTGTGTCGTCCAGTTAAAGGGCCTCTAACGGGATAACTTGGCGACATGACGTTGTTGCGCTACTTGCCCACACAAGTTGCTCCGTAATGCTCACATTCACTCAAGAAAAAAGGCCGAACCCGGTGTGAGTTCGGCCTAATAGGGGGAGGATCTGAAACACAGTGAAACCAGCGGTCGTGAGGGTCCGAACGACGGCCTCGCGTCACTAACCCATGATCGCCTTCCAACTGCTGCCACAATACAACTTGGCGGGTTTAGATAGCTGTGCACTTCTATACATCCGGCATAATTGTTTTTCTCTCTGGCTGTTGAACCAAGAGTCGATTATGCCCCATCCATCGTTAACAAAAGCTTATGGTTATGACTAACCCTGGAATCCGGTCAATTCTGCTCAGTCTGGTCCCGCTGCTTTCCTCTACGGTGATGCTGACATTCCTAAGGAGGCATTGATGGGTAGTCGCCGCTCCCCAGAAATATCCTGCATACTGTGCGGCAAGCCCGTAGATTTGCGAACCGATCTGTGTGCTGATGAAAACGGCAAGGCCATCCACGAGGATTGCTACGTCACGCACGTTACAAGCAGCCCTGGCGACTCAAAGCTAATGGAAGACCGAGAAGGACTTCAGATGAGCGAAAGTCTCCCTTCCCAAGCATTCATCGAATTTGTAAACTCTGCAAGCACTCCTTGGGCTACGAACTCTTGCCCTGCCTGCGGAAGAGTGTTGAAATATCGAGATTGCACGTTTTTCTACGAAGGGCAGACTTGGGAAATCCCGCTCCCGATCTGCGTCAAGTGCCATCCCATTACACGCGTCGCCCCACCCCATCAAGCATAGCCAATAAATTGGCTCGGTAAAGGGCAGGTAGTCGGCAGTTATCGTGCGCTGCAATGACGGGAGGATTCGATGGCTGTTGAGCGGAGAAGAATTTTTCCGTACTCGGGTGGGCTGACTATGCACAAACTGTACGGGTTCTGGGTCCAATTCAGCCGAAACCCGCGACAGGTACTGAGCACAATTGACCGGGAATCCCTTGCGCTGCTGCATGTACGCTATCTAGCAGGCTGCTGAAAACCTCGTTTCGCTGACCGAATGCCACCTCGGCCGCTTAAACCCGCTATTGATTTTGTGGCGCTTACGGCGCAGCTGGAAGCAGCGCCCTTTCAAAACCGGTGGTGGTCCGAGTTTTTCAGCAGCCTGCTGGGAGGAAGACAGAGCTCACAGCTTTCATAAACCGAGATCACCAAGGCTCAGATCTCAGACCGTCGAAGGTACTATTTTCTTCTTCGGGCAAGGAGGGTTCGTGGGGCAAAAAGAATTCTTTTCGCTCTCGGGAGGTCATATTTCTGCCGAAGATCTTTTTGAAGCGCTTGAGAATTTCTTGATGCGGCATCATGGCCTGCCGGGAAAGCGCTGCTTCTAGTTCATCCATATTCACCACCGTAGACTCATAGACAGCAACATAACTGAGCTAAATGGAACAGTGACTCCCCACTTACGAGCCAGGAAGGTAGCTTGTGTTGCAACAGCCTGTGAAAGTGCAGAGGTCACTGGAACCCGAAACGGGAAGCCTTTGGTGACGGTCAAAAATAAATACGACGGGCGTCTGCCTTCAGCTGTTCTATGATACCTAGAGTAGCGGAAGGAGGAATTGTCATGCTGAACTCTGTGAAGGAATCGGTTCACAGAATGACGAGCCATCTGCAACTCATCAGCGGCTACCTGGAAATGGAGGACTACACCCGGGCGCTGGGGAAGACAAAAGAAACCATAAAAGAACTACACGCGCTGGCCACCAGCCTAACGGGATTGGCCAACGTGGGAATGACGGTGCCAAAGGATGGGGCGGTCGTAGTTCCGCATGGCTCGACCGTAGTGAGCCACGAAGATGTGAACGTCGATGTCAATAGCGATGAAGTGAGGTCAGTTGACAGGAGTGAAGTACGCGCCGGCCACGGCGACGATAATCCTAAGACCAAGTGAGGTTTGATCTCGGACCAATGAGCGCAGATTCGCTCATCAAACTCATACGTGAAAGGACCTCGCCGTCGTCCGACGGGTTCCGGACCGCTAGCGTACAGACAGCAGCCACTCAAAAGAGTAGAAGTCAGATGTGGGTCTCAATTCGCCTAAGACGATCGCCGAGGTACTGGACGAAATTGAGCGGATTCAGCAAGAGCTGTTTTCGCTGCAAAAGGCGGTGGAGAAAATTGACAAGGCCGACGCTGCCAGCCGGGCGACAAGCGGAAAAAGAAATACGACAATATCCCGACGCCGACCCAAGTAAATGTCTCATTGCCGCAAGAGAAGGCCCTGACTCCCCCACAACTGGTCTCACTAATTCTTCCCTAATCTAAGCAAACCGGCTGCTAAAAAACTCTTTGCGCTGACCGAATGCCACCTTCGCCGGCCAAACCCGCTGTCAATTTTTCAGCACTTACGGTGCGGCTCGAAGCCGCACCCTTTCAAAAGCGGGTAGTAGTCCGAGTTTTTCAGGCAGCTTGCTAAACTAAGCTGCTACCACCTTCACCAACTTCGATGGGTTCAACGTCTGCGTGAGTTTCATGTAGCTGCCCATCGTCTGCGTCAGCTGTGCGTCCACCTCGTCCGCGATTGTCATGACATCCGGCAGCAGCAAACTGAAGTCCAGAGCATTCATATTGTCCTTCAGCGTTTCAAACAGCGTGACCTGGAGAATGCGGGATTCATGTACCAGCATCTCCGGAGTGTAGCCTTGCGCGTGTCGTAGCTCACCATGCAACACGGCGGCGGTGGAGAAGGTAGCATCGGAATCCCCCACGGATCCCGTGATAGGCCGGTTCAGGCGGCGAACGAGGTCTTCGATTAGCTTGTGAAGATGGCCAGTGCGGTCTTCGTCTTTAAGATCAAGGTGGTTCAGTTCTGGAGCCTGCTTCGCCCTCGCCAACCAGTTTCTGACGACGATGTCAGAACAGCTTTTGAGTATCGAGCTCACGCTCTGCTTTGGAGGAGGAGGAGATCTTTGAATCAGGAGTCTTTCTCGGACGAGCTCCGCAAGCTGCTTCACTTCGACAGGCTTCACCGCTATTTCGTCGGCCTCAAGAATGATCGCTTCCATCGCGTTTTTCACATCGGGGATGGCACTCAGCAGCATGGTTAGGGCGGCTGGTTGGGAGTGTCGCATCGCAGAAATTACTGTAAAGCCATCACCCGCGTTGGGGATGTGCAGGTCCGTGATAAGCACCTGAAAGGTCTGGATGGCGATGCATTTCAGAGCTTCCGTCACCCCACCTACCGCGACTACCTCGAACCCATTCTTTTCGAGCAATGCCCTCATCGTTCCCAATGCAACGGCATCGTCATCGACCAAGAGAACTCTTTGAACGGGCTGTCCTTCGATCAAAACCATTTAGAACACCTCATCGACCTCACTCTAATCTTGGAGCGGTCTCACGAATGGTCAATAACGCACACAAGGTGTCTGGCTGGAAACTTCCGAAGCGAGCTTGGGGGCGAGGAGTTTTGAAAGCTATGGTCTAAGTGACCGCCATCCGAGCTGTTTCGTAAAAGCACGGACGGACTGCTCCAGTTCCATCGACAGCGTGTCCGACATCTTCGTGATATCTGCGACCAGATTACTCAAGTCAATCACGAAAAAGTTTTGCCTGATGCATTCCGAAACTACATCCTGGAGCAAGCGTGTCTCCAGGATCAGCATGGGAACCGTATAGCGCTGATGGTAGCGGAGAGTGCCGTGCTGATCGGCGGCCTTCTGGCGCCGGAGACTGACGAATCCATTGCGCGCGTGGGTTATGGCCTCGTCGAGCAATCCCGGTACGTGATCGATTCTGTCGGCGTCGGATAGTTCGACACGCCTGAGGTCATCGTTCGCCATTACTTGCTGAAGCCAGTGCGCGATCACTACATCTTTATTTTCTTCGATCACATCAGGCACTCTCTTAGTCTTGTGGAGGTGACGCCCCGGCTGATCCCGGACCAGACCAGTTTTGATTTTCTCGACAAGTTCCTGAACGGGTGTGCCCTTCACCAGATAATCATTGATGTGCTGACGCACAGCTTCGAGAGCGGTTTCGAATCCGGGGTATCCGGTGAGAATAAAGGTTAGCGCATCGGGATACGTTCTCCGCATCGCGCCGACAACGACGAAGCCATCGGCGGGATGCCCGATGTTGAGGTCGGAGATTAGAACATCAAAGCGAGATTGCGAAATCAGTGCCAGTGCTTCTGGAACGGTTCCCACGGCGGTAACGGTGAAACCTTCGTTCTCAAGGGCGCGACGGAGCATCGCCCTAATCGCTTCTTCGTCGTCAACCACCAGGACAGTTGAGGCGCCGGACATCCCTTTCCCTCTTTCCCTTACAGGACAATTGTCCGTGGATGCCTTGCCGTGCCGAACTGGCCGTGAAGCCCGTATTAAATTCGGCGACGAACCTGCAATAGATGCGCGGAATGCGGCGGGGTTTGGCTGTGGCTTTTGTGGCGCGAGTTGCATTTACATCGCCATGCTGCCCTGGCGAGAAATGTACAGGCCAGAAATCTGGGGATTGTGAACGGGCGAGCACGTTTTGAGGTCTTCTTGACAGCGATTTGGCCGTTACAGTGACAACTCGTGGAGATGGGGAAATACGGGTTTCGCTGTATGGATTCCAGTTGTTGGTCCAAGTAGCTTGCATTCAACGATCGCATTTGATCTTCGAGGGTAGTCGTTGGTTGGTGTCCAGCAGGCGATCGGACCCTCACGTCCGCTTCTCCGCCGCCTCTTCGTTGCGTGTACAGGGTCGCGTGTCCGAGATGACGGTTTGTCGCAACTTCGCGCGCGGGCTCAAGAATTTAGATGAGCAAACTTCACGCCCGCTGCGATGACGATAGGGATTAATCTGCAAGCAGATTGCGGTCCCTCAAGACCTGTGTGAATTATGGATGGCCCCAACATCGAGGAACTCCGTGATGAACTCGAGCGGTTGATGCGCGAGCATATTGACAGTATGGCGAAACAGACTTTCCTAGGGATCAGTTCGGAAGACTTACGCCAAGAAAAGGAGCGAATGCAACGCATCCGCGAAGTAAGCGCCGATTTTCTGGAAGCTTTGAAAAGGCTTCCTCCGTAGTTTTCTGGCGTGGCGGGAATTTTTTGCCATGGCCCGCCGACTCAGTTTTGTTTAGCAGAATGGCGTTAACTCCTTGTCTTGAAAGGAAAGCTTATGACGGAGAAGCCGAGCGTAACACTGCCGGGAACCGTGGAGAAAATCATCAAGCCTTCGCCGCCAGATCAACCGGAGAAGGCACAGATTGCTATCGAAGGGGCGGATGATCTTTACCGGGAGATCCGCATTGAAAACTCACTTACCGGCGGAAATGGCGATGAGGTGCGCCTCAAGAAGGGCGCTGAAGTTAACGTTACGGTAGAAGTCGATCCAGAAACAGAAAATAGCGCGCGCAAATAGAGGAATTATGATTTTCGCGTTGAGTGCGGTAAGTTCGGTGGAATCGGCTTGCCTGGGGGAGGCCCTTGGAGAGTAAAGTGGTCCTTTTATGGCGGACCGAGCACAGATGCGACTGAATGTGTTCCTCCCCCAGATACACATTCGGGACAGGAGGCTCGGTCACGAACTCGACGATGATATGCCTACTGTACGAACAGTCAAGTAAAATCTGCTTGTCTCACGCCTATTCCCCAAAACCTGCAGAGGATTGGCATACATCAGCGATTCGGCGTCTGATTCGAGCAGCTTATGCTGGGTAAGCTAACGACCTTAGGATTGCTCTACCTGGCCGATTTCTGAGGAACTGAAGGTTCTGCGGGTTTGGACGTGAAGTAGCGCACGGTAACGTCGTCTCTGATGTATCCGACTTTGCGCTCGGCGACCGGGCGCCGCGGGGCAGAGGTGCCCGTGAAATAGCGCAACGTAACGTCATCGCTGACGTAATCAACTTCATTCTTTCCCACGCGCACGCGCTTAAAGGTGGTCTTGGCAGACCCGCTCCGCCTCGAGGGAACTGGCGAGGGCTGGATTTTGGATACGCTTGTTGCCGGGATCGCTTTCGCCGGTTGGAACGGTACTGGTTGCTCGAAAGCAGGCGAGCCGGGTAGGGCCGACGCCCCCAAGCGGGATCCAAAACCGTGGCTGCCGTAGGCGATCCAGCAAATTAACAGGACCACGGTCGCGCAAACGGCCAAGGCTACATCCCAGCGTTTGTGCCAGGGAACGAGCGGTGCTCGCTGCGAGGGGATTCTAGCCAGCAGAGCTGGTCGCCGGGGAGCTGCCACTTCCCTGGGTCCAGCCAGTGCGGCTGCACCATGCTGGTAGGCCGGATGCTTACTTGCCGAGACCGCCACAGGCCCAGCGCCATTGGGAAATTTCTTCTTCTGACTGATCTGCTCGACCGCATACGGATTGGCCGGCAATTCCGCGGTAACGGTTTTTTGCGGTTGCGGCTGGGCAGCGCGAGATATGGCCTCCTCAATCAATCCGGCCATCAATCGATACGCGCGAACTTCATGATCCTGGAAGGAGTGCGCTTCGCTGAAAAAAACCTCAAGCAGTCCCGCCACATTGCGGTCGTTGAAAATCAGCAAAATCAATAGGGATTTAGCTCCGAACTGACGGCAGATCGCCGCTTCTATTCGGGTGTCAGTCTCGGCATTCTCAACCCGAAGCATCTCGCGGCTCGCTTGGATATCGGCTGAGACAGTCAGAGATGCCATTGCATGCCGTCCTATAAATGTCGAGGCGCCTCCGCTTCCGGCCTGATAAACCAGACGATTTCCTTTTAGCAGGCCGATGGCAACGCCGGTTGCATGGGCCACGTTGCGTGCGCGGTCGACGATCAAATGCATCACCCCAGCGGCGTCAAGCTCACCTTTTGCAATCAAGCCTTGGAGTTCGACAATGGCGGAGAGCGATTGTCGATCCACGCGACTCTCCTGCACAGCAAATGCATTGGCCAGGAGTTGCTGGAAAGATTCGCGATCGAGGGTGGGACGGGAACTCATGCTCGGGGCGCTACTTTCTGCGGCTGCACTGCTGGATGGGCGAGCGGGCCGAACCAGTGTCGCGGACCAACAACGGCAGTTTCTCACCGGGCGGATGCACTGTCAATAGCAACCAGGCTGAATGCGATTCGATTCTCATCCGCTGCCGATTTTTTTGCATTGAACTGCAGGCGGTAACTTGTAAAGTGCGCTAGCGAACATTTCAGCGTCAGTCTGGCCCCGCAATCGAGCTGTGCAAATCGATGCCGCTCGGAGCTGTTCTCCTCTCTTAAGGCTCTGTAGCAGATCAAGTCGTGCTTTACGGTCTTGCAACACGAAAATTACGACGCTAACCGTAAAACGGGCCGTCCGAGGACGGCCCTACTTACAGCAGCGTGGCTAGAACACGTCTCGAACGCTTCTGTTGATCAGGCCTACCGAGCTGTCGGCAGCCGCGCCTGCAGCATATGTGAAGGTAACGGACTGATCGGCCAAACTGATTTGCTCCGATGCCAACACAGTGGTGCTGCCGACGGCCACGACCTCTACCAGATAAGTGCCTTCCGGTAGGTTGGCTGCCTGCTGCTTGCCCGGGCTCGCCGTCACCGTGAACGTCTTAGGATTCTTGATGAACAACTGAGTGAGTGTCGCTTTCAGTGCGGGAGCATCTGATGCTTGCACGAATACAAATCGCGCGTTGCCCGGCGTCAGGGGTGAGAGGTTATCGGTGAACTGCAGCAGTGTAGGCTGACCGCTGCTTATTGCGGCTACGACGCTGACACTGGCTCCGCCTACGAGAGTCACTTTCGAGTCCAGGATCGGGGGATTGGTGCAAGGTGCCAGTGTATTGGCGTTGCTGATCTGCAGTTCATACGTTCCGGGCGAAAAACTGAGCGGGCCACTGGTATTCGCGAAGGTCAGTCCGCGCGGCATGCAGGACTCACCGGCAATCAGAACGTCGACGGGAAATCCAGGGTTGAGATTGTCGGAAATATCGCGCCCCGGAATGCCGTGCACGATGTAGAGGAAAGCGTCATCGGCGGCGAAGCCGTATGCGGCCAGAACAAAGCACAGAGCTGCAAGTTGCAAAACCACACGTGTGCGCAGTTTCATAAGTCTCCTTAGAATTGTGAAGGTTTGGCGCTGATTTTGGATGAACTGCTCAAGCACACAGAGCACGTGAGAGCGGTTCACGATTCCCTGCTGAGATCTCAACCGGGAAGCTGTCTAGCTTCGTTTGACTCAAACCCACGACAATGCGCGAAGTTGTATTGGAGTCAAAAAATAATCGTGTGAAGGTTTGCCAGAGCTTCAGTGCTGATCGAAGAGTTCGGTACGGTCAATGCGTTCGCCTTTGAAAACGACCATCGAGATTCGTTCCGTGGCGGAGATATCCTCAAGGGGATTTCCGTCGACGATGAGGAGATCGGCGTCATTGCCGCGACGAATGGATCCGATTCGGTCTTCCAGCTGGAGGAGACGGGCGGCGTTTGAGGTTGCGGCTTGCAAGGCAACGGTCGGCGGAATGCCGGCGCGCACCCAGAGTTGAAGTTCGTGCTGCACGGTGGGGCCGTGAAATACGAGATAGTTCCCGGCATCACTGCCGGCGACGAGCGATACTCCGAGGGCGTGCGCGCGCTTGAGGTTAGCGATGGCGATAGACATGTCCATGGGATATTGGGCGAGGACTTTACGCATGGGCTCGGTCTCGGCAGAGGCGATAGCGTCTTCCGTGCCCTGCAAGAGTTCGGGCGGGCCGACTTGTTGCACGAGGGATCGTTTGAGCAGATCGGTTTTGCCCGCGGCGAAATCTTTGAAAGCTTCTCCGACACTTAGAGTTGGATCGTAAAAGGTTCCCTGCTTGGCCATTTGCAAGAACAGCTCGTCGGGGATTTTTTCGCGGAAGGAGCCGTGCTCGATGGAATCGGTTTTGGCGTGCACGGCATCAGCGACATCACGTGCGTCTCCGGTATGAACCGCGAGTGGCAAAGAATCCGTGTGCGCTTGCTGAGCGACGGCGTCAAACAATCCAGTGTCGAGGCGGTTGAAGACGCGGCTGCCGGCGCCGGCATCGAGGATCGCTTTAATACAATCCACGCCCTGTTTTTTTAGCGCATCGACTTGCTGAACGGCTTCGTCCGCCGACGCAGGAACGCGCGTGAATTGCTTGTTTAGACTGTCGCGAGCGGGGGCCGGGAGATTTTTAAAGTATTCGGTACCGTGCCCGCCGGGAGCGGTGAACAGCGGCCCGCAGGTGAATAAATCTGAGGCCAGGATTTCGCCGCTGGTCACGCTAGAACGGAGTTTAAGAATTCCGTCCAGAACATCTCCCACGCTTCTCACGGCAGTGACGCCACTATAAAGGTACGCAGCCAGATTGCGCCGCATGGCCTTCTCGGGGTCGTACTTGCTCATGTCGGAATAAAAGCCGGCTGGTCCTCCGAGATGAATGTGAACATCAATGAGGCCGGGAAGGATGGTTTTGCCCGCGGCTTCGACGGTTTCGGCGTTAATAGTTTTGGGATCGGGGCCAGCGCCTTCGTAGACTGCGGCGATCTTTCCGCTGCGAACCAACACGGAACCATTTTCGATTACCTGGCCGTCGCCGACGAAGATGCGAGCGCCGCGAATCAATAAAGTTTCGCTGCGAGCGAGTTGGCGGTTCAGAATTTTAGTTTTCGCGATTCCGGTACGAGCATGCATCTGCCAGAAGCCCAGCAACAGAAAAGGGGTGAGCACAGCAGCCAGCCACAACTTGGCGGATGCACGAATCTTTTCTTCCTTCTCCCAGCGGAACAGTTTGTAAGAAATGAAGAGTCCCACAAATGCGGTTAACAGCAGCGCCACCGCGGGTTGGATGTTCGCGGCTATGCCTTCATTGCGCAGCAGCATGCCTTGTATGCCGGTGACCATGTAGGTTGCGGGCACAAATTGGGTTACGACCAGCAGCCATGACGGAAACATGGCCAGCGGAAAAGTGGCGCCACTCAAGAACAACATGGGCAAGTAGATCAACTGGACGAGCAGCTGGCTTTCCTGCATCGAGTTGACTACAGAAGCGAGGATCAAACCGATGGAGCGGAAGCCGCAGATGGCGATGGTGGTGAATAACAGAATTGAAGGCATCGAGTTCGGCCAGGGCATGCCGTACAGAAAATGCGCCAAAGTAAAGATGAGAAGCACATTCGGCATGTAGAGAATCCAGCCGGTCACGACCGAGGCGACGAGCAAGGGTGCGGGCGAAATGGGCGTAACTTTGTAGCGGCGCAGGATGTTGGCTTCGCGTTCCTGTACGGCGCGAATGCCGGCGCCGAACAGTCCGTTGCCGAGTATGCCAATGATGAGCACCATGGAGATGACAATCGTCATGGCGGCGCCGCGCTCGGCATGCATGGCCTGGCCGAAGATGAAAAAGAAGATGAGTGGAAAAAGGTAGTTGAAGAAGATGACAGACTTCTGCCGGAGAGCCAGCTTGAGGTCGAGCGTGATGAGTGCTTTGTAGGATTTCATTCTAGGCGTTGGTTTCGGCTTTCATTCGCGCAGGCTTTTACCTGTGAGCTCGATGAAGACATCTTCGAGGCTGGGTTGCTTGAGACTGACGTCAGTCAGTTCGAGTCCCTGCTGATCGATCCATTTGACCAAATCGACGAGTGTCGCCGCGGGACGGCGTGAGTTGACGGTCAGGGTGCGGCTGCTGGGATCGAGCGAGCTTTGTATTGCCTGCGCCCAGGTGGGGCGGTTTGGGAGAAACGGAGTCGCGCAGGTGACGACGATGCTCGAGGCGGTGCGGCTCTGTTGCTGCAGGCGCGCGGGTGTGTCGAGGGCGACGATGCGGCCTTCGTCGACGATCGCAACGCGGTCGCACAGCCGTTCCGCTTCTTCAATGTAGTGCGTGGTCATCAGAATAGTGCGATGTTCCCGCTT
>DATNKA010000959.1:0-5688 GCA_035603655.1 Candidatus Acidiferrales bacterium
CGAAGCGATACCCCTTATTGATTGGCACCCACGGCAGATCCTGCCTCTGGCGCGTCAGCTCGTCGCTTCGGCGTGTGAGTTCCTTCTCCGCCTTGAGCAGATCGAGCCGCGCTTTCAGCCATTGTTCTCGTGTTCCAGTCTTGTGTGTGGTCATTGTGCTTGTCTCCCGTACTTTTCTCGATGTGACTTGCTGTTTGATTGCCATGCGCTATATTTAGCGCGGGACATCGAAGGGGTGGGAGTGACAAGTGTGTCGGGATTCGGATGGACTCTCTGATCACAGCTGCAGCTCGTGCACTTGCGGCGGGCGATCCCCTAGGAGCGTTGAAGCGAGTCGCCTTGCGAGACGATCCGCCAGCGCTCGCGCTTCGAGGCATCGCGATGGCGCAACTCGGGGAATACGCGCGAGCGAAGGAACTGCTGCGGAGCGCTGCGCGGGCCTTCGGTCCGAAAGAAGCCGTGGCGCGCGCGAGGTGCATAGTAGCTGAGGCCGAAATCGCGCTCGCTTCTCGGGATCTGGGTTGGCCTGCGAAAATGCTCGACGCTGCACGGTCGACCCTCGAAGCGCACGGTGACCGCCTGAACGCCGCGTATGCGCGATACCTAGAGGTCCGGCGGCTGGTCCTGATCGGGCACTTGGATGAGGCCGAACGGATGCTTGCCGACCTGGACCCGAGTCCTTTTCCGCCCGCATGGAGGACTGTGCACGCGCTCGTGGTTGCCGGAATCGCAATGCGGCGCCTCCGCACGAAAGAAGCACGAAAGGCGCTCGCTCGGGCCGAACGCGCCGCGCACCAGGCTTGTATCCCTGCCTTGACGGCGGAGGTTGAAAGCGCATCCCGCGCCCTGAATACGCCGGCCGCGCGCCTGCGGGCGTGTGGCGACGAGCGTCTCCTACTGCTCGAAGACGTTGAAGCGTTGCTGGCGTCCAAAGCCATCGTGGTGGATGCATGCCGGAACGCGGTGCGTGACGCAAATACCCTGGTTTCGCTCGCAAGACGTCCGGTGTTGTTCGCCCTCGCACGTGCGCTGGGTGAAGCGTGGCCCGGAGATGTGCCGAGAGACCTACTCCTGGCGCGGGCCTTTGGAGCAAGATTCGTCGACGAATCGCATCGCGCGCGTTTGCGGGTCGAGATAGGGCGGCTTCGGCGGATGCTTCGGAGGCTGGCAGATATCAGTGCGACGAAGCGGGGCTTTGCACTCGTTTCGCAGGGTGGACGCGAAGTCGTGGTGCTGGCCCGGCCTGTCGAAGAGGAACATGCTGATGTGCTAGCGTTTCTCACGGACGGTGAGTCATGGACGAGCTCGGCCTTGGCGCTTGCGCTTGGGACGAGCCAGCGAACCGTGCAACGGGCTCTCGACTCACTCGCGGCAGCAGGCAAGGTGCAGTCGTTTGGTCAAGCGCGCGCCCGCCGTTGGATCACGCCGCCCGTGCCAGGATTCACGACGATTTTGTTACTCCCCGCTCCTCTGTCGAGTGATTAAGGTGGAAGCATGAAACGATCAAAGGCCGAAATCGTCCAGGAGTATGGCCCTTTCCCGGGAGCTGACCGAGTGCATGGAGTTAGCTATGACGGTCAGCACGTCTGGTTTGCATCTGGCGATAAGTTGAATGCTTTTGATCCCGCGAGCGGAAAGATGATGCGCTCGATCGATGTCGCGGCACATGCAGGAACGGCTTTCGATGGCAAACACCTGTTTCAGATCGCCGAGGATCGCATCCAGAAGATCGATCCCAAAAGTGGCCGCGTGCTCGCCACTATCCCAGCGCCCGGCGGCGGCGGCGACTCGGGACTCGCGTGGGCCGAAGGTACGCTTTGGGTCGGGCAGTATCGAAACCGGAAGGTCAATCAGATCGATCCTGAGACCGGCGCAATTCTTCGCACCATCGAATCTAACCGCTTCGTCACCGGGGTCACTTGGGTCGATGGAGAGCTTTGGCATGCCACCTGGGAAGGTGAGGGGAGTGACTTAAGGCGGGTCGATCCCCGGACAGGAGAAGTCCATGAGAGGCTCGACATGCCGACTGGCGTGAACGTTTCAGGGCTCGAGTCCGATGGCCGCGATCAGTTCTTCTGCGGAGGCGGGCCGAGCGGGAAAATCAGGGCGGTCCGGCGGCCTCGGCGGGCAAGAAGCGAAAGGCAGCGGATCTAAACAGCTATTGTCCTAAATGCCCGCGCGACACTAACCACTGCTCTCCAGTTTGGGAGTCACGTTGGTTCCCAGGTGATCAAGCCTCAACGCTAGTGGACACGGCCGGCGGGGCGATCCAAGTCCGCCGCTCGAGAGAACGACTCGGAGTACTTCGTGAGCACAGGTGTGAACGCGCCTGTGACAATTTTTCCGAAATCTTGGGTCTGAAGGTTCAACTTCCTGGAAGCCGGTTTCCAGATCGTCTCTGGTTTGCCATGCACAAGGCTCCAAACAAAATGCCCAGCCGCAAGGTTCCCCCGTGCCCAGGGCCGGAACTGCAGTTCTGCGCCTTGACAGCAGGAGACGAATGAAGTCCAATGAGAGTTGTGGCTTGCGAACGTGTCGCAACTAGAGCCGCAAGAGTCAAAAGGTGGGACATGCAGACTGAGGCCATTGTCGCGAGTGAATCACACCTGGGTAGGTCGAAGGGTGACACCATTACCCGTCCTTCCCTGATGAAAGAACTGGCGGCAAGGGGAATCCGCATGACCGCCCAGCGACGCTTACTTGTGGGAATTATTCAAGATTCGCCCCGACATCTCGATGTTGCCACGCTGCTGGAGATCGCCAGGAAACAGGATGCGGCTCTTGATCGAGCCACTGTCTATCGAACGATTGCGTTGCTGAAGGAACACGGGTTGATCGACGAACTGGATTTGATGCACATCGAGGGGGAGAAGCACTACTACGAAGCAAAGACTAGCCGCGATCACTGCCACATGGCATGTTTCCGATGCGGCGCCATCATGGAGTACGTGAGCCCATCCTTCGACAAGCTAAAGAAAGAAATGGTCCAGCAGAGCGGCTTCCAGATCCGCGTGGTGCGACTGGAAGTTGGCGGAATTTGCAAACGATGTCAAGAAACCGGTAAGTAGACCTTTTTTGAGGCCTGTAGTTGCGACTTAGTCGCATTATAGTTCGGGAGTCGTAAGGGTTCTCGGGAAACGGCAGCACGGCCGTGAGGGCCAGGGTCTGAATTTTGTGTTGTTTCGTGATCTCTTGAAGCGTCTTACCTCATTTCTTTCCTTCGCGATAGTCATGCTCGCCGCCATAAGTTTGCGGGCGGGGACGGGTGGAAGTATGTCTGGCACGGTGAAGGACGCAAGCGGTGCTGTAGTTCCTGATGCAACCGTGAGCGCAAACAACCCTGATACCGGAGTGCAGGTCCGGAGTGCGACCAACGGCCGCGGGTTTTACTCCTTTCCCGAACTCCCCGTAGGACGTTACACGATCGCGATCGAGAAGACGGGCTTCAGGCTCTATCAGCGAACCGAGATCGCCGTCGACGCGAACCGTGCGTTGACCGTGGACGCGGTCCTCGAGGTGGGTGGGGAAGCGAATGCGGTTACCGTAGTTGACACCGCGGTCCATGCGGAAACGTCCGAGACGCAGATGGGCGAAGTGATCAGCGGCAAGAAGATGGCCGCCGTACCTTTGAATGGGCGCAGTTACACGGATCTTCTGGCACTCCAGCCGGGCGTGGTTCCAACAACGTCGCTTAATTCGAACACGCAGCAGGACGTGGGTGTGAGCGCACTTTCGCCCTCAGGTGGGCTGAATCCCGGTACGATTTCGATCAACGGACAGCGCGAGTTCGCGAATGCGTTCACCGTGAACGGAAGCGACGCCGAGGAAGACGTGAATTCTGGGACAGCGATCATTCCGAACCTCGACTCCGTCGCCGAGTTCCGCATCCTTACCAACAACTTCGATGCGGAATATGGAGGACACAGTGGAGGCCAGATCAACGTCGTTACAAAATCGGGTGCGAATGCGTTTCATGGCGATGGGTTTGAATTTGTTCGCAACACGAGTCTCGATGCCCGCAACTACTTTTCTCCGACCCGCGGCGCCTTCGATCAGAACCAATTTGGCGGGACATTCGGTGGCCCGATTCGAAGGAACAGGACGTTTTTCTTCGCTGATTACCAAGGGACTCGATTGAAGCAGGGTGTGGACACGGGCGATATTGCAGTGCCAACTCTCGCCGAGCGCAGCGGCGTTTTTCCGAACGGGGTTATACCGGAAAGCGGATGGTCGGCCCCGGCCAAGAATCTGCTGCAATACATTCCTCTGCCGAACGTAGGCACGAACGAATTCGCGACCTCCGCCTACAACGAAACTCTGCGGGACGATAAGGGCGCCTTTCGACTCGACCACAACGGTCACTGGGGGACCGTCTCGGCTTATTACTTTCTCGATGACTATACCCTCAATAACCCATATCCCGTGGCCCAGAGCGGAGCATCGGTTCCGGGCTTTAACGCGCTCTACCTTGGCCGCGCCCAGTTGCTCAGTTTGAGCGGTACAAAGACGCTGGGATCGACAGCGGTTAATGAATTTCACTTTACCTACATGCGCGATCACAGTGATCTCGGAAAACCGGTTGGCGGACTCGGCGTGAGCCTGGCGTCAGAGGGATTTGTGACCGGCGTGGGAACACCCGGCATTGTACCGCTCAACCCGCAAGGCGAAGGGGTTGAAAACATCGTGTTCAATGCGTTCTCGATCGGGACAAACGCCAACGAACTGAGGCAGGTCAACAATACTTTTCAGTGGACTGACAATTTCTCCAAAGTTGTCGGTCGCCACACCTTGAAATTCGGGTCGGAATTTCACTACGACCAAATCAACACCAATGCGATCGCGCAATTCAACGGCAACTTCTTATTCACCGGCAGTAACACTGAATCCGACTTCGAGGATTTCTTGCTGGGAGTTCCGAGCCAATACAACCAAAGCCAGTTACAACCGTTTTATGGTCGCAACCAGTACTGGGGCCTGTACGCGCAGGACGGCTGGCGCATGCGGTCCAACCTGACGCTGAACTACGGCCTGCGCTGGGACCGCATCGAGCCCTGGTATGAGAAGTATAATCAGATCGCGACTTTCGTCCCCGGAGAGCAATCCGTCGTCTTTCCTGGCGCTCCGGCCGGCATCGTTTATCCCACCGATCCCGGTGTTCCGCGCACTCTTGCGCCTCCCGGAAATCGCGATTTTGCGCCGCGCATCGGGCTAGCGTATTCACCCAACGTCGCCGGCGATGGCCTGCTCGCGAAAATTATCGGCTCTCCCGGCAAGACCAGCATTCGCGCCAGCTACGGAATGTTCTACACCGCGATCGAAGCGCTCACCATCGGCGTGATGAGCGCCAACGCCCCTTACGGCACCACTTACACCAGCCCGGCGCCTCCGCTCTTTGCCACGCCCTTCGTCACCGCCGCCAGCGACCAGAATCTCGGCCAGACTTTTCCCGTAGCGCTCGCTCCGCTCAATTCCAGCGCAAAAAATCCCGACCCGAACATAGATTGGTCGCAGTTCGAGCCCATCACCGGCCTTCCCAACTATGAAACCACCAACCGCATTCCTTACACCGAGGAATACATGCTCTCGCTCGAGCGCGGATTGGGTAGCAACACCGTCGTCAGTTTGAATTACGTCGGCACTCAGGCACACAGGCTTCTCGTCATCGAGGAAGCGAACCCTGGCAACCCC
>DATNKA010000960.1:0-2214 GCA_035603655.1 Candidatus Acidiferrales bacterium
GTGAGCGCACTTCCTCATCCGATCCATGGGCGGTGATGAAGACAACCGGCCTTTCACAATGATTGGCCAACAGATGACGCCGGAGTTCGATCCCATTCATTCCGGGCATCACGACATCCAGTATCAGGCAATCCGTATTACAAAAATGGTCCGAGTTCAAGAACTCTTCGGCTGAAGCAAATACCTTTACTGCGTACCCGAGAGACCTGAGTAGACTCTGTAGGGATTCCCGGACCGAGTCGTCATCATCAACCACCGAAATGAGTGGACGATTTGCCATCCAGATAGGTTTAGCAGTTTTTCAGAAACAAAATCTACTGCACCTTGGTGTAGGTGGCTCCATGGCATGGGCTGCCGCCCGCGGCTACAATTTGTCCGGACGCCGTATCCCCAACCTCTCCGACATCGTCACCAGGTCTGCCAGAGAGTCAGCCCGCATCTTATGCATCACATGACCGCGATGAAACTTAACCGTGAACTCGGTCGTGCCCAATTGAGCGGCGATTTGCTTATTGAGTAGTCCGTTGATCACCCGCTTCATCACTTCCCGATCGCGCGGTGTTAGCGATTGATAGCGGCCTTGCAAATCCTTCATCTCCGCTCGCTGTTGGCGTGCAAGCCGGTCGCGTTTTATCGCCTGTTGAATCGCATCTAACAGATCCTGCTCAGCGAACGGCTTGGTAAGAAACTCGAGCGCTCCCGCTTTCATCGCCTGCACCGACGTCGGAACATCTCCGTGGCCGGTGATAAAAACAATGGGAATCTCAAGGTTGACCTCGGCCATCCGCTTCTGCAGGTCAAGCCCGCTCAAATCCGGCAGCCGTACGTCCAACACTAGACAACCTGGCGCATCGATCGGCGGGCGAGCCAAGAACTCCTGCGCAGAGGCAAAAGTCTCGACCCTCAACCCCGCTGATCGAATCAGGCTGCCCAACGCTTCTCGAACAGATACGTCGTCATCCACGACCAAGACGATTGCGTCAAGCTCCGGCAAAGGGACTCCTAATGGTATTTTGGCGCAGTAAAGTCAAAAGATGTGCCGGGCACAATGGTATCTCGAATCGCCTGTTCATAGGGTGTCGAGGTTGGCCGGATCTGCCGCCGGCCAACACACGCAGGCATTGCCGTTGGTCAAAATACCCGAAACCGGCTGGTTGCTCTCGTGCTAGCAGTGTGGCCGGCCTCGCTAATGTAGGTTTCAACCTGGCCGCCCGCGTTTGACCCGGCTTGCGCTAAAGCTTCAATTCATAACAACAAATCGCGGCGGTCGGCTTCAACTTTGCGCCGGCGCGCGCGCGATCAGAGCATCGCCTCGCAGCATCTACCAATTGTTTGAGACCAGAGACATGCGCAATGCCGCTCTCGCACGCGTGAGCCTCGACTTGGCCGCTGACACGGAAATGCCCAGAAATTGTGCAACCTCTTCAATGGTGCGATCTTCTATATGCCTCAGCTGAACAACGTCCCGCAGCGTCGGTGGCAACCGCTGAATTGCTGTCTTAAGCAGCCCTTCCCTCTCTCGTCGTGCGCAGCATCTTTCAGGACTTTCAGCACGATCCGTGGGTTCCCAGTGATCCCGAATTCCGAAATCATCGTCGCTAGCGTCGGTCGAGATTTCAATGCGACCGTGCTTCTTCCGCAAAATCATAAGTGCGGAATTAATCGCGATTCGTGTGAGCCAGGAACAGAAACTGGATCTCTCCTCGAAGTCCTTCAGGTGAACGAAAGCTTTCATGAAGGAATCCTGGAGGACATCCTCTGCATCTTGCCAATTCTTTACGATGCGGTATGTCCTGCGCAGAATCTTTTCGGAGTGGCGTGTGCTGAGTTCAACAAAGGCAATAGCGTCCCCAGACCTTGCAGCCGAGACCAACAGTGCGTCGCTCATCTCGTTTAGGCCGCTCCTGAAGTCGCTGAGTGTTGTGGTTTGTCCTGCGCGCACTTGGTTTCTCCCTCCTGCAATCCTCGCGGAGAGTAGTGCACTTGGGCTGCCAAGATGTGTTCTGCCTCCAATTAGTAGTGGTTCTAGATGCCTTCAGAAAGTGTCGGAGAAGCTTTTGGCTTGAAACTGTCGGTAGAAGTGTCGGAATCGCCGACACTTTCCCGAAGGACCGCAATCTAACAAAAACAAAACCTTTGCTTTCAACCAATTGTCACGGTCTCAGCAGTGTGTGCATTTGGCAGACGGCGTGCACTCTTAGTGGATGTGAAGAA
>DATNKA010000961.1:0-7504 GCA_035603655.1 Candidatus Acidiferrales bacterium
TCTTTGCTGGTGAACAATCCGGCGGAAGTTGCCGCGAACCAGCGGGATGATCCGAGGTCGGTATCGCTAACGCGGCCCTCAAGCAGGGTGTGAGTGCTGGCGATTGAAGTTACGGTCTTTTTCTTTCCGCTCTTCAACGTCACGGTGCGTGAGATGCTCTTCTCGAGCACCACATTGTTGATCGGATGCCAGGACGAACTCCCAGAAACAAGTTCAAAGAGGCCCTTGTTAGTTCCGGCGACCAGGGTTCCATTATGGGATTGTTTCAGAGTGAATACATCACGCCCGTCCAGGCCTGAGCTTTTCTGCAGCCAGTTTTGTCCACCATCGCGAGTGAAGAAGACGCCGCCGAATTCGCGGTCGTTCACGAGGCCGATGTAAAGCGTGTTGGGTTCTTTGGTGTCAGCCAAAATTGCGCTCACATAACGGTGGGAATATCCGTGGTTGGATGCGGTGAAGGTGGTCGCTGAGTCGTTGCTGGCGAGTACGCCGCTGCGATCGGTCGCGAGCAACACGCGTTGCGAGTTGCGCGGATCGACGAGCACATCATTCACTACGACTTCGGGACTGCCCACACGCTTCCAATTCTTACCCTCGTCGACGCTCTTCCAAAGACCCTCGGTGGTACCGGCGTAAACGATGGCTGGGTTGCTGGGATCCTGCTTGAGAACGCGGGTGCGTCGCGCGGTGAAGGGAATGCCCTTGATTTTCTCGAACTGGTCGCCGCCGCTGACGCTCTTATAAATGCCGGAGCAGGCGCTGGCAAAAACTTCCGAAGGATTGGCCGAGCTAACGATGATTGAAAAAACGTCGGAATCATCGATCATGCCTTTATTGATGTGCTGCCAGTTGGCGCCGCCGTCGCTGGTTTTCCATGCCAAGTGCCAGGTTCCGGCATACACAACGTTAGGATCTTTGGGGTCGACGGCGATGGATTCGATGTTCTTGACGACACCGTCGTTAGAAGAAATACGCTGCCAATTGTTGCCGCCATCGTTGCTACGGTAAACGCCATCGAGGGCTCCGGCGACTATCACTTTATTGTCGGAAGCAGATACTGCCATGGCGCGCACCGATTTGCCATGCATCCCCGGCAGAGCTTCCCAGTCCTTGCCGCCGTTGCGAGTGCGGAAAATGTCGCCCGCGCTCTGATCCTGCACGCTCCAGGCGGAGACGAAAATATTTTTCGAATTCTGCGGATCAAAGGCCATGTGATCGAGTACATAGTCGTCGCCAGCGCCGAGTTTGGCGAATCTCGACCAGTTGTGCCCGCCGTCGTCGGAAACGAAAATCACGCCTGTGCTGGTTCCCAGGAAGACGCGATCCGGATTCTGCGGATCATAAGCCAGGCTTCGGACATCGCCGCCGTCGGGTCCCAGAACGGACCATTGGCGGGCTCCCGCGCCGAACGCGCAAATGGAAGCCAACAGCAACCACATCAGCAGTTTAAGCGCAGCGCATTTCATAGTGATTTTCCGCCCCACGAGTCGAAAAGGTTAGATGCGACAGCTAGACTGACAGGCTGGCCAGTCCCCAGCAAGTTACTGAAGGACACGCGTAAAAAAGGGCCGGTCGACATTCGCCGACCGGCCCTTTCAGTCCGTTGCCGAAGTCACTGCGCTTTCTTGGCAGCCTTCTTTTTGGCTGCCGGCTTAGGATGATCCGGGATCGCCTTGACTTTGGATTCATCCACCGATTCAGTACCAGCAGAATCGAAGGTCGCGCCTGAAGGCACGATCCAGTATTCCGCCGTCTTAGTTCCACCGCCGCCCGTTCGGACGTCTATGCGGCTGGGATCGATGTGTTGTTGGGCTTCGCCTTCCGTCAGATAAAACTTGGAATCGACGGCTCGTTCGGCCGCCAGATTCTTCCGCCGCTCTTTCGGATCGGCATTCCCGACGATTACCAGCCTGCTGTCGGGGTTCTGCTGCAGGTTCTTGGCTACATCATCCAGGATCGCCTTGCAGGTGTTGTCGACTCGCCACGGCTTCTTCTCGTTGGGGAAGTCGCACTGGCTGAGCTTGGCGGCCTTCGGCGGCGGCGGCGGCGGATTCTCTACCGTCGCTTGGGTCGAGGCCTGACCCGTCAAACCGCGAGAGTCGGTGCACGTCGCCGTGACCGTGATGGGACCGGGTGCTGCTCCGTCCGTAGACAGAGTAGCCGTGCTGCCACTACCGGAGACGGTACCGCCGGTCGCAGTCCAGTTCGAGACGGACACAGGAACACCGTCAGGACTGGTGCAGCTGCAGCTCACCGTTATGCTTGCGCCTGCTTGCACCGTCGAAGGACTGGCCGAGCAACTCATGGTCGGCGGGTTTTTCGGAGGCAACGGCTTGATCGTGTAATTCGCCGAGCAGCTCGTTTCACCATTGTTCTTCATCTTCGCGTCGGTGACATGAGCAGTGACGGTGTAGCTTCCGGGAGCCGCGTCCTTGGTATCAATCTGGGCGGCGGTATCTTTGCCGGTAACCTGGCCTCCGTTGCCGCTCCAGGCATAAGTGAGGGTGTGCTTGGGATTGAAATTGCTGGCAGTAACGCTCGCCGTGATGGGCTCACCGACCATTACTTCAGTAGGCTGCACTGAACAACTCGCCGTCGGCGTGACCGCCGGCGCGCCACCGAAACTAAATACAAAGCCGGTGCGCAGGCGGACGCCTTCAAAGGATGCATGCCGCAAGCTATCGTCCGGCATGGGGGCGATGAAATCACTGTAGTTGTGCTGCGTCCAAACATAGTCGGCTTCGAACAGCCGGAATGCCAGCCACTTCTTAATGGGCAGGTCCATGCCGCCGCCCAGGATAGCTCCGATTCCGTTCTGCGCGTTGAGGCCGCTCACCGACACTCGGTTCAAACTAATCAAAGTGTGTAGGAAGTAATTTGCGCTATCGGTACGCCAGATGAACCGGGGGCCGATCGACGCTGTGGTCTCGTAATTGCTGTTTCCCCAGTTATGACCAAAATCAATTTCCGCACCCCAATGAGGGTCGAAGTTATAGGTGAAGGAGCTGCCGAATCCCTGTGCCATGTCGGGAATCTTGTAGGACCCGGGATTGTTGAAATCCCCGAATGGCGCCGGTACCGTGCCGCCGGGATGCAGCCACTGATATCCCACAAACAAATCCCACTTTGGATTCGAGTCGCTCTGCGCGAACGCCGGGAAAGAGATGAGTGACACGGCGAGAATAATGAACAGGCCGATTAACGGTCGGCGCCTGCTGAACTTAGAACAAAGTGACATTCTTTCCTCCATATATCACACATGCTTCACCTGCGCTTAGGGTCCGAGGAGATCATCAAAAAGCAGGTAGAAGCTATAGTTGGACCGCTATTTAGGGACCCGCAATTCTAACGCACAGCAATCTTAAAGCGGAAGCGATTTTCCGGATGAAATGTTGTAACTCTCGATCCATCGCGGCGCAGTTTCCGTCTCAAATTGACATGGAAGAACTCCGAGGCCGGCCGTCGCGTCAGTGCGAATGTGAACGCGCAGCGGCCGCTAATTCTCCGGACCTTGCTCCAGGTGAAGCTAGCCGCGTATGTTTGTAGTCTCAGGGCCAAGGCTGGGCGAGGGATCACGACCAGAGGGGCGGACAAGAACCAAGGGATGAGCCACGAAAAGATATTGATTGTTGAAGATGAAGAAAACGAGCGTACCGGGCTCGCCGAACTGGTTTCCTCCTGGGGCTACCGCACTGAAACCGCTGTCGACGGCTCCGAGGGACTGGAAAAAGCGGCGCAGTGGAATCCCGCCATCGTGGTTACGGACCTCAAGATGCCGCGTATGGGAGGCATCGAACTGCTGCAGCGACTGGCGGAGCAGGCTCAGGCCATGGCGGTGATTCTGGTGACTGCGCAGGGCACGATCGACAGCGCGGTTCAGGCGATGCGTTTGGGCGCCTACGACTACATCACCAAGCCCATCGATACGCAGCGGCTGCGGGCGATGCTGCAAAATGCATCCTCTTTGCTAGGTACCCGCGCCGAATTGGAGAGTACGCGGCGCCGGCTGCGGGATTCCGGGTCTCTCGGTCAACTGCGTGGAACGTCGCGCAAGATGCAGGAGATTTTCCGGCTCATCGAGCTAGTTGCTCCAAGCACGGCCTCGGTACTGATCACCGGGGCTAGTGGTACCGGCAAAGAACTGGTGGCGCGCACCATCCATCAGCTAAGCCCACGCCGCGACCGGCCGTTCGTCGCCATCAACTGCGCAGCGATTCCGGAGACGCTGATTGAAAGCGAGATCTTTGGCCACGAAAAGGGCGCCTTCACAGGAGCTCTGGAGCGGCGCACGGGATGCTTTGAATTGGCCGAAGGGGGCACGTTGCTGCTCGATGAAATCGGCGAGATGCCAGTGGGCACACAGGCGAAGCTGCTACGTGTTCTCGAAGACCACAAGTTCCGTCGCTTGGGAAGTAAAGTGGAAACATCCGTAGATGTGCGCGTACTTGCCGCCACGAACAAAATTCCGGATGATGCGGTTGCTTCTGGCGAGTTGCGCAGCGACCTCTATTACCGGCTCAATGTGTTCAATATCCACATGCCTCCGCTGCGGGAGCACAAAGAAGACGTGGCCGATCTGGTACAGCTTCTGGTATCAGAAATGAGCGAGAAGCATACCCGCAAAGTGGGCGCCGTCAGCGAAGCCGTGATGAATCTGTTCAACAACTATACCTGGCCGGGAAACGTCCGCGAATTGCGCAACACGATCGAGCGCGCCGTGATTGTGTGCGACGGAGGCATGATCGAAACCAAACATCTGCCTCCCGGATTCGGCCACGCGATCCTGCGCACCAGTGCTCATGATCCTGACGCCATCCGTCTGGGAGTGGGCACAACCGTGGGGGAGGCGGAAAAAATGCTGATCCTCAAGACCCTGGAGTCGACCAGCAACAACAAGACGAAAGCTGCGGAAATTCTGGGTATTAGCTTGAAAACCCTTCATAATAAGCTCAAGGAGTACGGCAACAGCACGGCGGATGCGGATCCCGCCAAAGTGGAAGAGTAAATTAAATAGTCAAATGGTCTGTGGGCAGTGGAGATTCCATCCTCAACGGTTTAGTCCCCGCTGCACACACTGCTGCTCGCTGTGACTGACCACTGGCCGCTGCTTTCTCATGCGACGTAAAGCAATCATCGTACTCATCATCACCTTCATGGTCACCATGATGGTGACCGCGTTCTCGTATCTTTATATCTCGCAAATTCTTCGCCTACGCATCACCAGCACTTACGAAGGTGCAGATCGCCTGACCCAGATACTCGCTTACTTCGCCGAGAATGACCTGCCTGATCTGAGCAGCACGCGCATCGATACCAATGATCCCGCGGCAGTCCGGCGAGCCCTGGCCGAGTTACTGCCGATGGACACCAGTCTTTTGAACATCATCGAATCGGAGACGGCGCTCTCGCCCTACATCTACGACATTTCCGTCACGGATTCGAAGGGCAAGGCATTGCTCCACTCGAACGCCAAACTTGTGGGTAAGCAGATTCCCGGACGACCGGGTTTTCATAGTGTTACGACCGCTCACTTCCGGGAGCAACTGAAGCTGGTGTATAAACCGGCGGCGGTTTATGACGTGAGTTACCCGCTGCAATTAAACAGCGAGCCTTTCGGCACGATTCGTATCGGGGTGTCCACCGTCTTTCTCAGAAATGAACTGACGCCCCGACTCATACACGCCCTGTATTTTTCGATTGCGTCGATTTTTGCCTCATTGTTGCTGGCAGCGATGATCTCCAACATGGCTCTGGGCCCACTGAAGGAGATCAGCCGCAATCTGGACAGCGTCAGTTTGGGAACGAGCGAGGAGCTCTCGGGGAGGGAATCGGAACACGATGAATTCGGGCTGGTCACGTTGAAGATCGCCAATTTGGGTCGGCAGATGCGCGACACCAAGGAGATCTTTTCCGCGTTAAAAGACAACGTGGACCAGCTCATGTCCAAGCTGCAGGATGGGTTGATGCTGTTCACGCGCGACTCGCGAGTGGTACTGGTTAGTGCGCCGGTGGAACGGTTCCTGGGGCGGCCGCGTGGAGAGCTGCTTGGCAGGACAGCGGGGGAAATTTTCTCGCGCGATTCGCAGCTGGGAACGCTAGTGCTGGACGCTTTTGAGCGCAAGCGTCCGCTAGCGCAACGCGAGTTCGGCGCAGCCGGCGGAAGGCGGGTGCAGGTGTCTATGGATTTTGTCCAGGAAAAGGGCGCGCACATCGGCGCTCTATTGATCATGCGGGATGCCGAATCAGTCCGGCGTATCGGAGACGAGATCGAGATGTCACGCCGTCTCTCCGCCAGCGGCCGGGTCACCGGCGGAGTCGCTCACGAGGTGAAGAATCCCATCAATGCCATCGTTCTCCACTTGCAGCTCTTACAGAACAAGCTGTCGCAACTGGACCCTGATACCCGCCGTCACATGGACATTATCGGAAGCGAGATTCAGCGGCTTGATCGAGTTGTTCAAACTCTGGTCGACTTCATGCGTACGCGCGACCTGCGCCTGGTGGAGGTGGACCTCCGCCGTTTGCTTGAGGAAGTCGCGTTGCTTGCGGCGCCGGACGCAGCGCAGCACGGCGTCGACATCAAGCGCGACCTGCCGGACGAGCCGCTGCCGGTCAGCGCGGACCTCGACTTGATGAAGCAGGCGCTGCTCAATGTGGTGCTCAACGGAGTACAGTCCATGCCCGATGGCGGCCCGCTGACTATCGCCGCGCATCGTGATGGCAATGGAGTGGTTGCCGAGATCAGCGATCGAGGCATCGGCATTGCGCGGGACATGCACGAAAAAGTTTTTGAGCTCTACTTCACCACCAAGAAAGAGGGCAACGGCATTGGACTGGCGCAAACGTACCAGATCCTGGACTGGCATCACGGTTCCGTGGAATTTGAATCGCAGGAAGGGGAAGGGACAACATTCCGCTTTCGCATGCCACTGGCTGCTTCGCATCTCGACTCCGAGAACGAAACGAGTTTCCGCCTGGAAAAGATGCTGACGGAGCGGGGGACCTAGTTTCGCCCGCGACGCTCCAAGGCGTAAGATTTATACAGCTTCGCCGCGCATAGGATTGAATATGACTCTGGCCGCAATCCTCGTGGTTTGTTTTCTAAGTCTGGGTGGTCCAATTCTGGATGCTCTAAGTCCAAGATCCGGTCCCGGCGTGGGAGGATCCGCGACTCGGGCACAGGATCAGAATAGTGCCGCGACGCCGCAATCCCAGACGGCGCCTGCGCAAGGCTCAAATCCTGGGCCGGCTTCTCCCACTGACCAGCCACGGAATTCGCCGAGCCCCGCCAAACCGTCGGCCAAAAAAAACAGGCACCGCAAGAAGGACAGCGTCCCAAATTGCTCCGATTCGCCGGCAACGTCGGGCCCGGCGGACAGCGGCAAGCCCAACGCTGCGACTGCTAAGGGGGCGAGGAATCCTGGCTCAGGAAATGCACAGACCGCTCCGTCTGATGCAACCAGCAGCAGTACGGCCGCGGCGAAGCCTTGCCCCCCTCCGAAAG